>CAZBFT010000129.1:0-1570 GCA_964491465.1 uncultured Pseudomonadales bacterium | reverse complement strand
ACTGTAAGCCAGGGGGGAGTGACGATGACACTGGCGGAGAGGAATTGGGTGATCAGATGCCGTTCCAGCCCGGCGTGACGCAGGTCAAAAAGGATGAGTGGTGATAAAGGTAAGACGTACCCAATAGCTAAAGCCGCCAAATTTGACCAAGTAAATCGAAGTCGGCGGAAGTTGAGAAGGAGGATAAGGGGAACCAAGGGGATTAGGGCGGCGTGAATGTGCCAGGAAAGTCCAGCCAGGATTCCAAGCCAGAAAGTGCCTAGTAACTTTTTTTGAGGGAGGGCCAAGGCGGAGAGGAAGAGGATACTCCACAAAGGTACCAAAGCAACATTCCAGGAAACCTTGGACTGTTCGATGGCAAAAAAGGAAGTCGCCCAAATACCGGCCAGCAGGAGCGAACGACCACGCCCCCAGAGCGGGGGGAGCAACCACAAAATGGCGATGAGCGTACCAATATCTACTAGAGTAGAAGTAAGAGGAAGGGCGAGCGGGTCACCTTGCGTAGCAAGATAGGCCGGGAGAATCAAGTAATAGTAGAGGGGACCCAAGAAAAATCCCCCCTCTCCCTTGGCGACGGGACCAATAAGACTGAGATTGCCGCGGGCAAGGTTACTGACTGCGGCATAGTCACGGTTCTGGTCCCAGTCAAAGGGAGCGCGGTGACCTATGTGATAAAACCGGAGAAAAGCGCCCGAGAGAACGATGAAAATGGCTAGGAGTAAAAAAAACTTTTTACGCATGCAAAATTCCTTTTAAGCTGGCGGCAAAAGTGTCGGTAGAGTAGGAAGTAATGTCCAAATCCCGGATAAAAGCAGCGCGGTCGGTGGAGTCAATGACGGTGTGGGTTTTGACGATTAGCTCAGCGGGGGTTGTCCAGTGCAGGGCGGGATTGTGGATAATTTCACGTTGTCCGCCGTAGGGCACAACGAGGGGAATGCAGCCGGCACTGATAGCTTCGACGGTGCTAATGCCAAAGTGTTCGGTGAGCTCGGGGTTTTTGATTTCGTCGATACCGTAACCGGCGGCGTGCCAGTAAATCGCAGCCTGTTGGTAGAGGGAAATTAACTCAGCATGGCTGGCGTTGACAGCAAATTTAACGGGTAGATCGGTTGCTTGATTACGTAGCTTTCCTACCCAATCGTCACTGACGCTGCCACCCGCCAGAACTAATTCCCAACCGGGGAGCTGAGGTGAGAGCTCGCGGAAAGTTTCAATCAGAATATTTTGTCTTTTGGTATTAAGCGAGGGCTCGAATCTACCTACCGATAAAATGAGGTTACGTTTGATACCACTCAGAGCAATCGGGGGGACTGGTGGATAGAGTACCGTAGAGTGGACTGCATATTCGGCGTCAATAACCGCCTTGGTAAAGCGAGAGTTCACAATGACACCACTTATTAGTTTGAGTTTGAGCTGATTTTTCCAATTGCGGCCGCCGACGCCATGAAACGGGACCTGCATATGGACCAAATTTTGCCGACCACCAAGCAGTGGGATTGAGCCGTCAGAAAGATATACCACTGCGTCGTAAGGACGGGTCGCAGCGAACATGCGCCATGGGTTATTGCCG
>CAZBFT010000128.1:0-1591 GCA_964491465.1 uncultured Pseudomonadales bacterium | reverse complement strand
ACCTTGACGGCGATAAAGGCGCCCGTGACGGCATGGGAAATGCTGAGCATTCGCTCAGTATATAGAACTCAAAACTCAAAAGTCAAAGTTCAAAGCTGAAATTTAAAACTATTAACTTTTTAGTTACTAATTATTATTTTGAGTTTTGAGTTCTTAGTTATTAGTTGTAAAATCTAGGTATGTTGCCAATTTTGCTTAGTTTGGGACCGGTCAAAATTTATGCGTTTGGGGTGTTTTTGGTGCTAGGGTTATTTTTGGGTCTGTATTTTTGGTGGAAGATGGGTAGGGACGAACACTGGGATGAAATTGAGCTATTTGATGCTTACTTTTTGACGCTGCTAGTTTACTTACTGAGTTCTCGACTCTTATACGTTTTGACTCATCCGGCAGTACAAACTTGGTATCGGGCGATGGCAGTGTTGGCTTACCCGGGCATGTTATGGGGAGGGGGACTAGCCATAGCAGCGATTTTTTTGGTAATGTTCGCCCGAAGCCATGATTGGGACAGTTGGAAAGTAGTTGATGCGGCAGCTGTAGCCGTCTTGGCTGTGATCGTATTTGTAGCAGTTGGGGCAATTTTGAATGGTAGTAACCCTGGCCGAGAAGCTGTCTGGGGCTTGGTCTTCCTGGGAGATAGTGTTCGCCGAATTCCAGTAGATCTATGGACATTGGTGTGGGGTTTGATTTCCTTTGGAGCTGTTTCCCGCATCCGCAAACAGTTTCGCTTCTACGCATGGTACAAAGGTGATTCAAGTGTAGCGCATGATGGTCTGGCAGCGCTCACGTGTTTTGTTTTTGGTGGGATTTATTGGGTGCTGGCTGGATATCTGGATGAGGGGACAGTTTGGCAGGTCGTCATGGGTGGGGGAATGGTTGTCGCTGGGTTAATAGGAATATATATGAGGAGTGGTAGGCGGGATAAACTGAGTCTGTTACAATGGTTGAGGCAAAAGAGGTTAAAGGTATAAGGTGAAAGGTAAAAGTGTTATGCAGTATCCTAAGAATGTGTTGCAGCCGGTGTGGGATTATCTCAAGAAACTGGAGAATGATCTGCTTTCGCGGAAGAAGAAAATTGCGGCCGAGGACCCGTTTGCTGACACCGCCAGGCTGAATGACAACGCGGATGATGGGACTGAAGCAGCCGAGCAGTTTGGCCACGACCAGGCAGAGGCTCTGGGGACGGCAACCGACGGGGTTTTGACTAGAGTCAGGGCAGCCATGAAACGGATAGACGAGGGAGTATATGGCAAGTGTGTGAGTTGTGGCAAGATGATCGACACGGATCGTTTGGGGATTGATCCGACGGCGGAGCTTTGTCTGAGTTGCGCCAAGAAAAAGGCGGCTAAATAAATTAGATGTTAAACCAAGGAATTGCGTTCGGTTGGTGGCAGGGGGTTCCACTGGAGCTGGTAGCATTGGTTTGGTTGGGGATTGTAGTGGTCGCGGTAAAAGTGCGGGGATTATGGGCGCGCATTGGGATGGGAATGGTGGCATTGGGTGGAGCAATAAATCTTTGGCAGCGCTACTGGCTAGGCGCAGTGAAAGACAACCTATCTATGGGGGGATTGGTTTATAATAACCTGGCAGATTA
>CAZBFT010000127.1:0-1600 GCA_964491465.1 uncultured Pseudomonadales bacterium | reverse complement strand
TATCAGGTTATACTGAATTAATGCAGTTAAATCCGTTCATTTTCCGTGGATACGACATCCGGGGTTTGGTTGGGGCAGATCTAAACAACGAAGCCTATTACTTACTCGGTCGGGGCTACGCCACCTTTTTGGTCGAGCGGAAGATCAAACTTTGCCCCGTCGGCCGGGATAACCGCGCCACCAGTAAGTCTTTTGCGAAATACTTCATCAAGGGTCTAAATGACGGCGGTATCGACACCATTGATCTTGGCCTCTCTCTTAGTCAAATCGTGTACTTCTCCTCATATCATTTTCTCACCAAGGCCTGTGCTATGGTCACCGCCTCGCACAATTCCAAAGAATTTAATGGACTCAAGCTAGGCAAAGGCTACTCCGAAACTCTGGCCCTCAAAGAGATTCAAGAATTAAAGCAAATCATCAGCGGGGGAAGTTTCTCCGTCGGCTTTGGACAAAACGTCAAAAAGAATGTATTCCCATCATATCTTAGACACCTTCAAACCTACTTTAAGCTTCACCACAAGTGGCGGATCGTCATAGATACGCTAAATACTTCTTCGGGCAAGTTTTATCCCAAGATTTTTCGCCAAGCAGGCTGCAAAGTCATTCACCAAAATGGTTGGTTGTTTAGCTCCTTTCCGAATGGTACCGATCCTACAGACCAAAAAGTCCTCGAACTTTTAGCCAAGAGAGTGGTCATGGAGAAAGCCGATCTGGGGCTGGCTTTTGATGCCGACGGCGATCGTATGGCAGTCGTGGACGAAAAAGGACACCTTCACTGGATGGATATTATCACAACTATTTTTGCAGTCGATATTTTGGAAAGTCTTCCCGGCGCCACCATAATTTATAACAATCTCTGTTCCCGCGCCGTGCCAGAAACTATCCGGGAGATGGGCGGCCAACCTATTATGTGGAAGACTGGGCACTCTTTTATCAAGGCCAAAATTCGGGAAACCGGGGCTATGCTGGGAGGCGAGCTTTCGGGGCATATTTTCTTTATGGACAACTTCTTTGGCCATGACGATGCAGCCTACGCTAGCCTCAGGTTGCTGACCTTTTTGGAGAACCATCATGAGACTTTGTCACAAGCCTGTGCTTCCATAGAGACTCATATCAGCAGTCCGGAAATCAAGCTTGGTGTCCCAGACGGTGTCAAATTTGACCTGGTCGAAAGTCGCCTGAGACACGACTTGACTACTACTTGGCCACACGCAGAGATAAGTGACTTAGACGGCATCAGATTGGACACTGATAAAATAATGGTGGTTGTCCGGGCGTCCCAAAACGGCCCCTATATTACCATTAGGTTTGAAGGGATCAATGAAAAGCTTTACAATGAATTGAAGGTCCAGCTGACGAGCATTCTTCGGCGCCATCAGGAAATCGACTGGACCGATGCAGTCAATGCGTATGCTTTACAAAAATGAATACTTTAGATAATCAAAAACTATTTCGCCAGTTAGACGAGCAAGACCTCTATGGTTCGTTCAGTAAGATCGGACGACAGTTTGACTCTGGTTGGACAGCGGCTCAGTTTGTCAGTTTAAACTTTGAAACAGCCAAGATAAAAAATATCGTTTTTGTTGGTATGGGCGCCAGC
>CAZBFT010000126.1:1339-1608 GCA_964491465.1 uncultured Pseudomonadales bacterium | reverse complement strand
AAACTTCGCTCTCTACTTCCCCTCCATCTTGTCACCATCCCATATGCGCTGGGCGACGACGGTCAAATTATTAGTTCAGCACGCATCCGTGCGGGTACGATCAATCGTGATGGTTTTTCTTACCTGCAGTTTTTCCTCGCCCGATCCATCTATCACTTGCCCGCTTCTTTGCGGGCCGCTTTACAGCAACCTTTTGGCACCGTCATCGCCGACATTAACCAATTAGCGATCCGCATTCCTCACGCTAGCCAGATAATTGCCGTCGGTGA
>CAZBFT010000126.1:0-1329 GCA_964491465.1 uncultured Pseudomonadales bacterium | reverse complement strand
ACATCGTCTCCCTCAACTTGCTCCAAGCTAGCTATACCCCCAGTGTCTGTATCGTCGATTATCACACCCGCCGTCAGCCCCTCTCGCCTAACCTTCAACAATCCTTCCCCGCTGTAACCCATAAACTTAGTAACCCCGCCGGCACTATCAATCCGCAGATTGCCGATATCCTACTCTCTGCTCTATCAACCCGCGATCAAACCATCCCCACTCAATTCATCACCGTGACAGGTGAAGAGGACTTGCTGGCTCTCCCCGCCATTCTCCTCTCCCCCCTCGGTAGTTATGTCATCCACGGCCAACACGACGTCGGCATGGTCATCGTCCAAGTCACGGCAAAAACCAAAGTCTCGGCCCAAGACTTACTCGAACAGTTCCGGTAGATTTACTTTTTCTTGAGCATCGCTTGTACGGACGGGCTTATTTGTTTATCCTTGCGGTGGATACACCCAATCCAACAGCACGGGCGCCTCATCCCCTCTTTGAGCTCACTCACCACTCGCCTGACATGGTCTCTTCTCGTCTCCTCTTTTTTGACAAAGGTAACCCAGCAGATCCATTCATTGCGCGATAAAGGTGTCAGACTCTCCCAGACTGTCAGCGCTTGCGCATCTGTCACCAACGCCTCACCCAAATCCTCCGGCACTTTATGCACTACTCCACCAGCCAAATTTTTTGTAGCCATAAGCTAATTGGTATACTCTGCAATCACAATTTTCTTCTGGTTCATCATTACGGTAAAAGCTCCTGGTTTCTTCATCAGCTCTTCCATGTTCTCCGGCACGACTTGCCAGCTTAAGCCGTACTTGTCCTTGCACCACCCACACTGCTCTGATGCCGGTACCGCCGAAAGCTTACTCCAGTAGTAATCTATTTCTTCTTGGTCTTTGCAGTAAATAGCCAAGGACACTGCCTCCGTAAATTTGAATTCGTCCCCCGCGTTTATCGCCACAAATCGCTGTCCATTTAATTCAAAGTCTACTGTTAGCACTTGCCCCGCCAGACTTTTCTGAAAATCCGCCAACCCCTCCTCGGGATAGTACGCAGTGTTGATAATTTTGCTCTCGCGGAATACCGAGGTATAAAACTCTACGGCTTCCCTCGCATTCCCTGCAAACCACAAATTAGGCACTATTTTTTGCATAGGGCTTCTCCTCAACTATTTTATGTAAAACAAACACATTATCCCTCTACTTCCACTTGGAACCCTCCATAAGCCATTCGTTTCATGTCAAAAGGCATGGACATATCTTTGTTTCCTTCCATCTTCTTGCTCATTTCTTCCATCACTTTAGCATTGACCTCATCTCGATGTTCTTTGGATTTAAA
>CAZBFT010000125.1:0-1619 GCA_964491465.1 uncultured Pseudomonadales bacterium | reverse complement strand
CTCGCCGCCGCATTACTGATCGCGCACCCTATCCCCTTCCACTTCACCTCAGATATTACTTTTTCTACTTTGCCCTTTACCTTTGAATTATTACTTGTGATTCTGATCTGTATCTGTATCATATCCCCACAGCTCGCGTTACTATCCCTCCCCTCATAGTCCGGATCCTGCATTTCACCCTGATGTCTCGGGTGTTCGTAATGTTCCATCACTTCTTCGCGATATAGATCCATATGGTCACTTCCCAAACACTTTTTTTACTTTGTCTAACGCCGCAACTAATCGGTCAATATCCTGGGTAGTGGTATACACGTTAAAGCTGGCGCGGATGCTGGCTGCTATTCCCATTGTCTTATGTAGTGGCATCGTACAGTGGTGCCCACTCCGTACCGCCACCCCCTCCGAATCCAATATGGTCGCCACGTCATGCGCGTGCACTCCCGCGTAAACAAAGCTCACGCTCCCACTCCTTAAGTTTGGATCTTTGGTCCCCAGCAAAGTTACACCTCGCACTATCTCTAGCTTGTCTAGTGTATACCCCACCATTGCTTGGTCATGCTCTCTCACTTCCCCCATCCCCAATCTTTCCAGATATTCTACCGCCGCCGCTAGTCCCACCGCCCCCGCGACGTTTGGCGTCCCCGCCTCAAACTTTTCCGGCACGTCTGCCCAGCTGGAGTGGTCGGCATATACCTCGTTGATCATCCCACCCCCAGTCAAAAAGGGTGACATTTTTGTAAGGAGTTCTTTCTTCCCCCACACTACCCCTATCCCCATGGGTCCTAGCATTTTGTGGCCGGAAAATACGTAAAAATCACATCCAATTTCTGCTACGTTTACTCGCATATGCGGTACAGCTTGGGCTCCATCAACTACCACTATCGCTCCCGCTTTGTGTGCCGCTTTGGTCATTTCTGCTACCGGGTTCACTGTCCCCAATGCGTTGGATACATGCACCATTGCGACTAGTTTAGGTTTTAATTTAAGTTTATTTTTAAAGTCTGTCTGGTCCAATAATCCATTCGGAGTTACTTTGACTAGCTCTACCCTCGCTCCCGTCCTCCGCGCTACTTCTTGCCACGGGACCAAATCCGCATGGTGCTCCATCTCAGTCGAAAGAATCACGTCTCCAGATTTTAAGTTGTCTAGTCCCCAGGCATATGCCACCAAATTAAGCCCTTCGGTAGTATTCCGGACAAAGATCACTTCTTCTTTTCTGGCTCCGATAAATTTGGCCACCTTCTGCCGTGACTCATCAAGCAATCGAGTCGCCTCATCCCCCAATGTGTGCGCTCCCCGATGCACATTGGCATTGTGGTTTTCGTAGTACTCGCGTTCTGCGTCCAATACCTCTTTCGGCTTCTGGCTCGTCGCCCCGCTATCCAGATAAACCAGTGGTTTCCCATTAATCACTCGCTCAAATATCGGAAAATCTTTTCTCACCACATTAGGATCAAACATATGCGCCAATTATACGCTCAACCATCCCGTAGTTATCTCTCCCTTAGCTTCCTCCAATCTCAATCCCCGACTTTGCAAATATAACAGCTGTTCCGGATCCACCGGCCCCACACTGGCCGCATGGCTGGCCTTCACATTATTCGCTTCTATTTCTAGCT
>CAZBFT010000124.1:0-1699 GCA_964491465.1 uncultured Pseudomonadales bacterium | reverse complement strand
AGTAGAGCGAGTTTAACTAATACCAAAGGAGGTGTATGTTTGCAGCACAGATTAACCAGTATGGGGAGGTAGCAGAAATTAAAATACAAGAGACCAAGGTACCGGAATTAAAAGAAGGACAGGTGCTTGTAAAGGTAAAAGCAGCCAGCGTGAACCCATTTGACGTCACTTTGCGGAGCGGCAAGATACAGCAAATGATGCCACTCCCCTTCCCCTTTACCCAAGGCGGAGATTTGGCAGGAGTAGTGACGGCAGTAGGGACGGGAGTAAAGGATAGAGCGATTGGGGACGAAGTGTATGGGACGGCGTCGGTAGCGAACGGTGGGAGTGGAGCGATGGCCCAGTTTGCCGCCGCGAATGTGGGCAACTTGGCGGGGAGGCCGAACAATGTCAGCTGGGAGGAGGCGGCAGCCCTACCCCTCGCCGGAGTGAGCGCGATCCAAGTACTGGAAGAGCACATGAATATCCAGCCAGGACAGAAAATCTTGATCCACGGCGGAGCCGGGGGGATCGGGTCATTGGCGATCCAAGTAGCCAAGATGCACGGGGCGTATGTAGCGACGACGGTGCGCCAAGATTGGTTTGAGTTCGCGCGAGGTCTGGGCGCGGACGAAGTAATTGATTACAAGACGGAGGAGTTTGAGAATAGGATCAAAGATTATGACGCGGTGTTGGATACGGTCGGCGGAGAAGTGACAAACAAGTCGCTAACCGTACTTAGGCGAGGCGGGATCCTAGTCACCATGATCGGGACGCCGGACGAGGCAAAGGCAAAAGAGCGGGGAATAACTACAGTGAGACAAATGACAAAAGTAAATACCGAAAGATTGGCTAGACTGGCGGGATATATCGAAACGGGGAAGATCAAGCCGCAGATCGGGAAGATTTTTGAGTGGCCGCAAGTTGCGCCGGCTTACGATTACTACGAGCAGCAGAGCCCCAAGGGGAAAGTGGTGGTGAGCTTGGCGAACGTTTGAGCGGGCACCTGAGACAGCTATACTGGTTTGTTCTTTCCATAGTTGGATGATAGATCTTTGGCTATATCGTGGCTACAGTCAATAGATGGCAACTAGAGGGTGTATAATTCGGGGGTTATTATAAGTATGGAGTAGTCGTATGGCAGATGTCGAATTAGCTCATGAGGTGGATGATCAGGAAAATTTATTAGATGCGTTGCATGACCCACAAAGTGTGCTGGCGAGAATGATAGCCTTGCTGCCATCAGAAGCGAGACTTGATGCAGCGATAAGATTGGATGCAGAACAAGAATAAAGAGTTTTTGGCTTAGTGTTTGGTGATCTTTTCCACGCTGATCACTCCGACGACATCGTAGGTTTGGAAACGGTCGGAACTAATCATCTCAATTGGAACCAGATTGCCCTCGACGGTAATTGATTCGTTGCCCGTCAGGGCAGGATAGTTGCTGGAGAGGACGGCGGAAGTGTCGAGAGCGTAGTAACCCGTATCAGTTTTCAGGCCCAGCGCGCATTCGAGGGTGACGGGACCGCCGATATCCTTTTTCGGCAAACAAGTGTAGATGCCGGAAATGGTGATGGGGGTGGGTAAAGTTACTTCTCCTCTTCCGAACATTCAAACAAAGGAGTTTATGTCAACAACACTCATAGTTAACGTAGGTGGTAGGGATTGTTATCAGGGTTTAGATACTGCAATTGAGCCTCCTTATTGGAGTATCATGCTT
>CAZBFT010000123.1:0-1704 GCA_964491465.1 uncultured Pseudomonadales bacterium | reverse complement strand
AGATTGTAAATAACGGGTGCGTCTTTGGGCTCCATGGCTACACAGCCACCGGTCATTTTGTCGCCAATGTAGTAACCGTGCTGGTATATCGGCTTACCTTTTGCATTGACAGCGTAAGCAATCTCGTGCAACCCCAAATAAGCGCCAATGTCCCCACCCACATAGGTAAAGCCCATCCAGTACGGCATCCACACATTGTAAATTTTGGAAAAGGCTTTGGGATCTTTGTTGAGGATGTGGAATTCCCCGACTGGAGTCGGATAGTCGATGCCGGTACTGATGCGGTAACTTTTGAAGAGCGCGCCGCTAATAAAGAAGTACATTTTTTGCTGGGATAGGTCGATTTCCAGGTAGCGGTCGGCTTTCTCGCCCCCAGTAGTGGGGCCGTCGTCCACCCCGAGCACGGTGGGGGTAGGGTCGCCATGAAAGCGGGCATTAAGCGCATTCTTGACATTTTGGTAAGCTATGTCGGGTTTGAAATACTCTTTTTGTTTGGGGGTCAAAAGAGAGGTAATTTGGGTCAGTAATTTGGTTTTGTCCACTTCGAGTGTCCCCGTAAGATCGGTCGAGCGAGGCAAAATGAGTGAGCGCAACAAATTGGGACCGAGAGTCAAATCGGTAAAGTTACCACCATCTTTGAGGCTGATATCTAGCGGGGTGCGATAGGCCAAGTTGAGAGAGCGGTTAAACTCGGCCAAAGTATTGTCGTAGCGCGAGCGGCGGGTTAAAGGTGGAGTATAGGTTATTTTAGGTACGGAGGGAGAATCGGCGAGTACTGCCTCGATATCGCTGACTTGGATCACGTAGTTTTCCGGAGAGTCGGAAGAAGTGACGGTGCCGGAAGATGGATCGTATGTCAGGCTTGGAGCGCTCGAGTCGAGAGTAGGGATGATCAACTCTGCTTGGGTAAAATCGAGATTATGGCGAAATAAGGTATATTCTTGATCGGGCAACACGAGCACGATCTCTTGATCGAGGGGGGCGGCCGCGTCAGAGGACGCAGGGCGCAAAAAACGGAGAACTAAGACACAAACGGCCGCAAATAAAATTGCTACCAAACTCAGGCGGGTGAGGACAGATTTGATCATGGGCTAGGACTAGCGACTGGAGTGGGTGTGGCGCTGGGGGTGGCATTAACAGGGGCCAAGGTGAGGATGATTGAATCCATTTCTTTGATGATTTCTGGATCGTATTTGGCGGGAACATAGTATGACACGCCGCCAAAATCGGTAGGGGTCATAAAATAGGTTTCGTCATTTTGTTTGTCACAGAAAAAGAAGGTCGATTTTTCGCCTTGATTTTGCTTAAAGTAACGTCGGAGGATCAAGCCAGAGTTAGTGGTAAGTTCGGTGAAATCTTTGTTGCGCAAATCACCGGAGCTGCCCTGGAAAGCGGGGCTGTCTTTGAATAGACAGACGGCACCGCCGACGGCGGCAAGATAAATTTGTATTTCGTAGTTGTTGCGGTAGATAGAGACGGTAAGGGTGTTACCCTCGGCTTTCTCGCTGACTGCCCAGGACTGTGGATGGGAAAAGGTGAAAGCAGGGAAAGAAAGTCCTTCGAGACGGCTTATGGAATACGATTTCCAGTCTTTGCCCAGCTCGGCAGTGGTTGTCAAACTAAAGGTAGACAAAGCTGAGTGGTAGTCGCGTAATAGGGTTTCGTCAGTGATGGCGTTTTTACCTCTACCTGGTAGTAAGCTAA
>CAZBFT010000122.1:1160-1727 GCA_964491465.1 uncultured Pseudomonadales bacterium | reverse complement strand
AACTAGAAACACCCGAGTCTATTCGTCGTTTCCCCCGCGACTGGTTCACCCACGCCCTTTCGGAAGTCTTGTACTGGGACGCCCATCACTCACCCCTTAAAAAAATTAAAGAAAAATTTGTTAGGAGACTCCTCGCATGAAAAAACGCACCCCAAAAATTAAGCATGCTGCCGTTTTAATTAATTTCCGCGACGCCAAGACGACCGCCAATGCTGTCCACTCCTTTGAGCAATGTGTGGATGCCCCACACCTTATTGTGGTCGATAATGGCAGTTCTGACGAATGTATCAGCGAGCTCAAAAGTCTCTGCCCCGGACTGGACTTAATTGTGACCGGTGCCAATATCGGCTTTTCCGCGGGCAACAACGTCGGGATCAAAAAAGCGCTCAAGATGGGTGCCGAAGTGGTGTATATCATCAACAACGACACCCTTGCCGATCCCAATCTATTTTACCGGGCGTACCGGTACGTGGCCGGCAAAGACCGGATTGTTGGGGCCAAAATTTACTACGCCCGAGGTTACGAATACCACGACAACCAAAAAGGGCAGGCGAATATCATTTGGTA
>CAZBFT010000122.1:0-1125 GCA_964491465.1 uncultured Pseudomonadales bacterium | reverse complement strand
CGACGAAGAGGACCATGGTCAATACGACAAGAGTAAGCCGGTGGACTTTATCACCGGTTGTTTTATTGCCGTTCCCAAACAAGTTTTTCGGAAAATCGGCCTTCTTGACGAACCATTTTTTCTCTACCTAGAAGATAGTGACTTTAGCCTCCACGCGAGAGCGTCAGGTATCGAAGTAATGTACAACCCGCGCCTCGTGCTTTACCACTGTAATAGTAGTAGTACCGGTGCCGGCAGTCCTTTGGTTGACTACTACATGACGCGTAACCGTTTCTTTATTGGCAAGCGCTACGGTTCGTGGCGCTTAAGTTTTGCCCTTTGGCGCGAAGCAATTTTCCGCAATTGGCAAAATCCGATTCGTCGGGCAGCATTCTTGGATTATCTGTTTGGCCGTATGGGGAACCGCAACGACCTAATCAACCAAATCAAACAAAAAATGGGCGCATGAAAAACACGCTTCCCTGGCTCCACAAGCTGACCCTGGTTGCACTTCTTACCCTGGGCTGTTTGCTCTATACGGGGCTTGGCCGAGACTACTTGTTTGAATGGGACGAGGCGATCTACGGAGAGCTCGGCCGCGAAATGGTGGCCGACCACGATCTTTTGACTTCCCACTGGAATCACGAGTTGTGGCTCGAAAAACCTCCGCTTATCAGCTATGCTACCGCCCTCGGTTCAAAAATAGTCGCCGACCCCGAACTAGGTGCCCGCCTGTTTATGCCCGTTTTTGCTTTGCTTACCTTATATGCGGTCCTTCGCGTAGGGGAATATTTAGGTGGCACCATTCTGGGTGCTACCGCCGTCGGCATGCTGGGTTACTTTAATCTTTTTCTTTCCCGTGCCCGTACGGTCAACTCAGATGGGATGCTCCTAGCAGCCATTAGCTGGACTGTCTGGCTAGCGCTCTTTGGCAGTTCCCCGTGGTTAGTCGGATTGGTTGCGGGGTTGGCAGTCCTCGCCAAAGGCCCCGCCGGGCTCCTCTCTATTCTCATCGCACTTCCCTTATTGTTCAATAAGCCCAAAAAATACTTACTCCTTGCCACTTGTTTCTTTCTCCTCACTGTCCTTCCCTGGCATCTCTATCAGCTCATAATCCACGGCAGTGCCTTTTATACTCCTTACTTT
>CAZBFT010000121.1:0-1733 GCA_964491465.1 uncultured Pseudomonadales bacterium | reverse complement strand
CCTTACGGACAATTTTTTTAGGACCTTTTTTGACTTTCTTGACCTTGACGGGGGCTTCAGCTTTGGGGGCATTCTTCACCTTGGCAGGCTCCGGGCGTTCTTCTCTGGCCTCCTTTGGTTCAACGGGTTTTTCTTCGGTGATCGGAACAACGATTGCGGCTGCCTGACCTTTTTTGACAAAGATATCTTTGACTTTGGTGGCCTTCTTGCCCAAGAGGCCCCTGAGATAATAGAGCTTGGCACGACGAACCTTGCCTTTTTTGACTATTTCGATCCCAGAGATTGTGGGTGTGTAAATGGGAAATATCTTCTCGACGCCGACGCCTCCGGCAGCCAGTTTACGGACAATAAAGTTTTTGCGCTCGCCACCACCTCTTATGGCGATGACGATGCCCTGAAACGCCTGGGAACGGGTTTTGTCCCCTTCCTTGACTGTCTGCTGAACCTTGATCGTGTCTCCGACAGAGAATGATATTGTTTGCCAACTAACTTGATTTGCCATAGCAGATTATTTTACCAGCCGTTAAGGATTTTTGCCACCTGCTTTTCCAGCTCTGGTGTGAAGTCAATTTTATAGGGTAAGGTTATCTTTCTCATATTATTGCCTGTTTCCAGGGCGATACTTACCTGATGCTCGCCTGGGCGGGATTTGAGCAGCTCACTCACGCGCGACATCACTTCTTTGGAAGTTCCGCTTTTGATAAATATTTCGTGGGCCATATCCGGAGGTGTAGCTTTAGTATCGATGGGCGTAGCCGAATCAACGACGACTTGCAGTTTGTCGTCGCGGTTATCGACTCTGCCCTTAACTAGCACGGCCTGATCCTCAATCCAAAGCATCGGGTCTTGGGCATAAAGTTTGGGAAAGACGACACAATCAATGGTCGATGTATCGTCCTCCAGCGCAATAAAGGCCATTTTGGAGTTGTCCTTTTTGGTGTTGACCAGTCTTACCCGGGAGATGACACCTCCCAGAGTGACCATTTGGTTTAGGTGGAGTGTAGGATCAAGTTGATTGATTTTATGAGTGATCTGATTGGAAACAATCCTGATAATCTTCTTTACCGGGTTGTCGGTGAGGTAAATGCCCAGGAGTTCCTTTTCTAGTTTAAGTTTTTCCTCTAGGGGAAATTCGGGTATGTCGGGAAGACGATCTGTGGTATCGAGAGGGGCGACGGCGGCAAACAGGCTTTCCTGGCTGGAGTTTTTACCTTTTTGCAGCCTGGCCGCGTTATCTCTTATTACCGGTAAGGCGGCTAAAAGCTGAGCGCGTTTCCCCCAGCGGTCAAGTGCGCCGGCTTTGATAAGTGACTCGGCCACTTTTTTGTTTACTTTTTGCAGATCGACTCGATTAAGAAAATCGGTAAACGAAATGAAACTATCGTTTTTCCGGGCTTCAAGAATAGCGGCGATGGCAGAGACACCAACGTTTTTAATCGCTTGCAGCCCAAACCGGATAGCCTTACCAGTGTCTCTCGCTCTACCTTCCGGAAGCCAATCCGCCTCTGGGATATCGACGATGGTGAAGTCGGTGAGAGACTCATTTATATCCGGGGGCAATACACGAATGCCCAATTTTTCGCACTCCCCTATCGCAGCGGTGACTTTGTCGGTGTCGCCCGCCTCAACAGACATAAGGGCGGTCATGTACTCGACTGGATAATGAGCTTTGACATAGGCTGTCCAGTAGGCGACGATGCCGTAGGAGGCGGCGTGGGCTTTGTTGCAGCCGT
>CAZBFT010000120.1:0-1740 GCA_964491465.1 uncultured Pseudomonadales bacterium | reverse complement strand
CTTGCCCGCCTAGAGCGCTCAGATCAACAAAACGGCTGAATAAGCCGACTTTGTTACATCTGATACGATGGAGGGTCTTTGACCTTATATTCTACCAGGCCAAAGTGGAAACGACAACTCTAATCTGTTGCCCCAGGAATCAAATCACTCGTCTGTATTTCATAAACTTCGGTCGGCACACTCATTGAGAGTACAAAATATCTCACGACCACAACCAATGCCCCGATCCCGACTGCTACCAAAATCATGCCAAAAAACTGGTTCTTCATAATACCCTGTCTCGGCATCGTCGCTTTTGCTACTCTCTTCACAGTTTTCTTCTTGGGCATATGGTCTCCTTTGCTGACTATTCACTACCAACTATACACTGATTATTCCTCCACCTGCAACTATCTCGTCACCATCCATGTCTAACCTAGCGTAAAATACCGCACTCTGCCCCTCCGCTATTCCAAAAACTTGCTCCTCTAGTGTCACCGTGTCACCGTGTAATCGCGTCACTGGAGTCAGTTCCCCCAAATTCCTTATCCTTACAAATAATTTTTTTTGCTCCACCATTTCCTGCAGCTTATTTTCATCTATTCTAAGTTCTAGGCTCTGAATTGTGATCTTGTCAGTCATCGCCTGCTCTCTCGTTCCCACAATCAACCGGTTTCTCCCTTTCTCCTTGGCTATCACGAAAAACGGCGGCATTGCCGTAGTCTGCGTTCCTGGGTTTAGTTCCCACCCACCCCGCTCGCCGATTGTGTGAAACCACAGTCCCCGATGTTTCCCTACCACCTTGCCACCCCACACTACCTCTCCCGGGCGCTCCCCCAACTTATTCCGCAAAAAATCGCGCACATTTAGCTCACCCATCATACAAATCCCCATGGAATCTGGCTTGTCCGCATTTGCCAATCCCAATTCCCGAGCCTTTTCTCGCACCTCTTTTTTGGTCATCTCACCCAGGGGAAACATCATGTGACCCAAGTGTTCCGGCTTTACCTGCCACAAAAAATAGCTCTGGTCTTTGCCCAAATCCTTCGCTCTCTGCAAAACTGGAATACTGCTATACTGCAACACCTTCATTATCCTTGCATAATGCCCCGTCGCCACCCAATCAAACTTTTCTGCCATGGCCCAGTCATAAAATAACCCAAACTTCACTTCCCGGTTACACACCACATCCGGATTTGGCGTCCTTCCCGCTCGGTATTCGTCAAAAAAGTACTTGACGACTTTCTCTTTGTACTCCTTGCGCAAATCCAACACTTGGAATTTTACCCCTAGTTTAGTCGCCACCCGCAAGGCATCTTTCTTATCCTCGTCCGTTCGGCACCCCGGCTCATTGTACGCTTCAATAAACACCCCGGTTACGTCATGTCCTTTCTCTTTTAGCAATGCAACTGCAACCGAGCTGTCCACCCCTCCACTCATCCCCACTGTTACTCGCTTCTGAGTCGTCATATCCCTCCTATTTGCTCGACCTGGACTCCCGCCCTGAATGCAACCTTACACAGGATCTGAACCTGGTCTACTTCCTGCGCAATCAACTTAAGTTTCTTATAATTACCCTTCTCTGGTTCAGTATAATAACCCCAAACTCCGGTCTCCACCAAAATTGGCTCTACCTCTGCCATAGTAACCACTCGATCTTCCGCAGATTCTGAGACAATCGGCCTAGCCCCCACTCTCATTTTATATATTAAAGTAATCCCCACGCTGAAGCATGGGGATTTTGCTCCTACGTCATGATCG
>CAZBFT010000119.1:1054-1760 GCA_964491465.1 uncultured Pseudomonadales bacterium | reverse complement strand
AAGAAGATGGAGGAGATGAAGAAAGAGATTGGGTATTTGGTGAAGAAATAATCGGTACATCAGTAGATCAGCGAGTCAGCGGGTCAGTTAGTCGGCTAAGCCAGTTTACCGGTGTTCTGATTAACTGATTTTGCCGATAGACTGGTAAACCGACAGACTGGTCTACAGAATTGCCGGTCATTGCCGGATTGCTGATATACAATAAGCCTATGAAGTTGTTATTAGTTGATGGGAGCGCACTATTACACCGGGCATATCATGCGTATCCACCCCTGACGACGAAAACTGGAGAAATAGTGGGGGCGGTGTACGGGGTGGCGAGCATGCTTGTCTCGGCACTGGACGAGGTGGCGCCGACACATGTGATGGTGGCGTGGGACTTGCCCAAGCCGACTTTCCGACACATCAAGTACGTGGGATATAAGGCGCAAAGGCCCAAAGCCGACGCCGAGATGGTGGAGCAAATCCCGAGGGTTAAAGAGGTGGTAGAGGAGATGGGGATCACCCAACTGGAACAAGAGGGATACGAGGCAGACGATATTATCGGGACACTAGCTACAAAATTCTCCAATCACAAATTCTCAAATTCTCAAATTGAAACAAATGTGATTATTTTGACGGGGGATCAAGATACGATGCAGTTGGTGGGTGAAAGTGTAAAAGTACTGACTCCGCCGAAGGGCAAGATCCCGGCCAAGATGTTTGG
>CAZBFT010000119.1:0-1044 GCA_964491465.1 uncultured Pseudomonadales bacterium | reverse complement strand
ACAAGGCCCTGGTAGGGGATCCTAGCGACAATATTCCGGGAGTGGCGGGGATCGGGCCCAAGACTGCGGCCAGCCTGCTCAAAATGTTTGGGACGCTGGAGAGGCTTTACCGCGACATCAAAGAGGTGCAGCTCCATTTTGGAGAAGTGATAGCGAAAAAATTGGCGGATGGACGCGATAGCGCCATGCTGTCGCAAGATTTGTCTAGGATAGAATGTGAGATGCCGCTGACAGTAACAATTGAGCAAATGGAATACCAGGGTTTGGTACGAGAGGGACTAAAAACGGGGTTAGAACAACTGGGATTTAGAAGTTTGATCAAGCGGATATTTGGAGAAGAAGAGAAGAAACCAAAAGTGCCGGATAACCAGATGGGACTGTTTTAATATGAAAATAGCATTAGTACATGACTATTTGAACGAAGCGGGGGGAGCGGAGCGGGTGCTAAGGGTACTAGCCGACATGTATCCAGAAGCTCCGATTTATACAGCGTTTGCGAAAAAGGGGACAGCAAAAAAAATGTTCGGTAAGAGGCGGATAGTTGAGAGTAAGTGGGCATGGTTTCTTAAAATTGGCCGCTTCTATAGTTACTTCCGCTTCCTCTTGCCATGGATTTGGAGAAGCGTGGATTTGACCAAGTTTGACTTGGTGATTACTTCGACGGCAGGGGGATATATTGCTCGCGGGTTCCGGGTAAAACCAGAGGCGAAAGTAATTGCATACTGTCATACCCCTCCCAAATGGCTGTACGGGTACGAAACTCCGACGGGGGCAATGGGGAAGTGGTGGGGGAGAGTTTTTATGTGGGTGTGGGGGCCACTGCTACGCTACTTTGACTTTGTGAGCGCCCAAAGAGTGAATATATGGGTAGCCAATAGCCAGGAAGTGGCCAAGCGGATTGAAAAATTTTACCGGAAAAAAGCGATTGTGGTGTATCCTCCTGTAGAATTCTCCAATCTCAAATTCTCCAATTCTCAAATTAGAGAAAACTACTATTTGTTGGTGACAAGAGTGACAGGGGCCAAAGGAGTGCTAGAGGCAGCA
>CAZBFT010000118.1:0-1763 GCA_964491465.1 uncultured Pseudomonadales bacterium | reverse complement strand
CTCTACGCCAGTGCTACTACCCTCAAATCCCACCTGGACGAAATATAAGCTTCAGCACATCAGTAGATCAGCAAGTCAGCTGGCCAGTTTATCGGCTTAATCAGATGGTCGGCAATTACACAAAGACAGCTTAATTAATATTCTGACTAACTGACAAACCGATCCACTGATTATCTGACTCGCCGAATTGCTGGTGTGCCGATGTCATTTATTAATTTCCGCCAGCGTCAATAACCCCTTCTTCGCCCCCACATACTTGAGCACCGCCGTCGCGTTCTTGATCCCCCAGGTCACTGCCTGCTCATAAGTTTTGCCGTACAGTACTCCCGCCACCATCCCACTCGCAAATGCGTCCCCCGCCCCGGTAGTATCAACCACTTTCTTTACTTTTTCACTCTCATAAAAACTTACCTTCCCATTCACACACACTTTCCCTCCCCTTCCTCCATCAGTCAACACCGTCACATATGCTCCTGGTAGTCCTTGGGGGCTTTTCCACAACCCTTCGTCCGAGTAGTCTATCCCCCACAACTCTTTGGCTTCGTCTCTATTCAAGAACAATATTTCTACCATTGGTAGCAGTGCCATCAACTTCTCTTTGTGCGCAATCTCCTTGAGCCCAGGATTAAATGACACCCGCACTTTTTTGCTTTTCGCCCAAGTTAAAATTGTTTTTAGCAAATCTATATTTCCCCCCAAACTGGAAATATGGATCCATCTGGTTTCCAAATCCTCTAGTGGTACGTCGTGCTTGGTCAGCATCGCGGCCGCACCCCGGTGCACCATGATGCTTCGCCCACCATCGTCGGCAATCAAAATCACGGAGACAGCCGTAGTCTCCCCTTGCTCTTGTACCAAAAACCGCGTATCTACCTGTGCCTCTTCCAAATCGCGATGAATCAGTAGCGCTTGTGGGTCATTCCCCATCTCAGCTATTACCGCTGTGTGTAATTCTTTCTTTGCTAGTGACACGGCTGTATTGGTGGCCCCACCTCCGGAGACTATCGCCACCTCCTCTACTTCCATTTTCCCGCCATACACCTCGCACATGGCGATGCCACCGGGAATCCCCTCCGACTGCACCACCTTAAACTTGTCGCTTTTCATGAATATGTCTAGTACCGCCGCCCCTATTGTCACCACGTCGTAATTGCTCATGTCTATTACTCTACCATGACATCTACTATCGGACAAAATCCCGGACTTGCTTGTATATACTTTTCTGATCTAACCCCACTTGCTTATAGACCTCCTCCCAATTCCCACTCACTCCAAATCTATCCTGCATCCCCAACCTTTTTATCTTCGCGCCTCCCATCTCCGCAATTATTTCTACAACCGCGCTCCCCATCCCTCCCGCAATCTGGTGGTCTTCCACTGTCACCATCTTCCCAGTTTTCTTGATACTAGCCACTATTGTCTCCGTGTCTAGTGGCTTAATCGAGCTTAGATTTATTACCTCTGCCTCTACTCCAGTTTTCGCCAGCTCCTCGGCTACCATCAAACTATCCCACACCTGGATCCCGCTGGCACAAATTGTCACATCTCGCCCTTCCCGATAGATATAAGCCCTCCCAATCTCAAATGACGCTTCTTTAATAAAATTTGGTGTATTTGGCCTTGCTGTCCTGATATACACCGGTCCTTCGTGCCTGTATGCAGCCTCAATCGCCGCGGCGCACTGGGTCGCATCAGCCGGTACTAGTACCGCCATGTTGGGCAGTACCCGCATGAGTGCTAGGTCCTCGGCTGCCTGGTGGCTT
>CAZBFT010000117.1:0-1773 GCA_964491465.1 uncultured Pseudomonadales bacterium | reverse complement strand
TGCTTCGTATGTACCGATATCATAAATTTGGGCAGGGGTCGTGGCGCCATAGATACGTACTGCGATGGCGATGATCCAGACAACAATGGGGAGAATGCGCTTAGTTGGCCAGTTGAGTTTTAACATAGGATTGTAAATCTTGTAAAGACGGCTTTGGAATGAGAACCCACTGCCCACCATATTCTCTTGTAAGCTTTGGATTCATTAGATAATCTGTAATCTCGATACTCTTCACATTATCTTTGTTACCTAGTCCCAAGAATACTTTGAAGAATCCCCCTTGCTCGCGAGTCGAGACATCCATATCAACTGACGTTGTTACGCTGTCTTTGAGATTATTAATAATCTCTGAGTTAAAGATAGTGCTTGTTGAGATGACTTTGTTGCGGAAGGCAAGAATTATTTTTTGCTGACGCACACCGCGGGCGAAGTCGGTTCCTTCGTCACCCTCTGCATGGCGCGACCTCGCAAATTTGAGTGCGGTTGTGCCGTCCATGTGTGCTAGTCCTTTGTCAAAATGGATGTGCTCATAACGATCACTTTCCGGCTCGGCCGTTTCTTTGCCGGGGATTGGGTAGAGATAGTCGTCAAAAGTTCGCTCTACTTCGATATCCACTCCCCCCACAGCATCGATCGCTTTGACAAATCCCTGGAAGTCGAGCGTCACAGCGTAATGAAACGGTATTCCAAGGAGCTCGGAAACTGCGGACTTGGCTAGGTCACGACCGCCGCCGTCTCTTCTTTCATTGCCGTAGTGATAGGCTGTATTGACCTTAGCTTTCATGGAGGGAATCCAAATATCACGGGGAATGGGGATCATGATCGCTGTATTGTTCTTGAGATTAAATGAGACAAAAAGTATACTGTCTGTGAGATCTCCCCCTTCGTGACCTGCCCCACCGATACCAAGGAGCACCATATTGGTTCGGTCGTCCGTATTTTTTAGCACGTCAGCGGGAGACGAGACTACACCCGATACAATATTTTGTGCCAGTAGACTCCGGGCATAGAGAACTCCAAGGACTAGGAGAATCGCAAGAAAGATATATCCAAACCCAGAGAATTTTTTGCGAGGCTTTTCTTCTACCTCTTCCACTTTTTTGTCTTTAGGCTCCATGGACGCCCTCGACAATTGCTAGGTAACTACTTGGATCAAGGGAAGCTGTTGCAACGAGGAATCCACTGAGTTTGAGCTCTAGGAGAGCGGCGCAATTGTCCTTTGTGACTGAGCCACCATACATAAAGCGAGAACCGGGGACGAATTTGTAGATTATATTTTTCACCGCTTCAATCTCATCACTGGTTGCGGTGACTGTGCCACCGATATCACCTGCGGGCTCGAAACAATAGATACATTTCATGTAGTATTCCTCATCGAGGGCCGCAAATTGCGGAACAATATCTTTTTCTTCCATACAGAGAATCGGGGTGATCCCGGAGGCGACGAGCTCTCTGACTTTTCCTGCTATTTCACTGGCGCTCTCGTGGAAATAGCGCCTGCGCTCGGAGTGTCCCACAATACAAAAACTTACTCCTAGCTCTTTGAGCTGGACTGCGTTGACTGCGCCTGTATAGCTACCGGGAGGGAATGGAGATACGTCTTGACCACAAAGATTGAAGCCGAGATCCTCAAAAAGATGAAGGTGTGGGAATGATGGAGCAACCACCATGTTCGGGGTCGGAGTTACCGCACTAATCCAGGATTTTACATCTTCTGCAGTTTTGTTTGACTTGAAAGTGGCCACGACTAAAAACGACATATGTAGTACTATT
>CAZBFT010000116.1:470-1773 GCA_964491465.1 uncultured Pseudomonadales bacterium | reverse complement strand
TCTCCGTGATTATTTTTATCGTCGTCGCCAATGATGCCTACAAAATTGTGGGGGAGTGGGACGCGCTTACTTTATACGACTTTCGTGCTCGGCGAATTGTTGAAACAGGTTCCATCGCCCAAGCAGCGCAAATCCAAGGCAGTTATTTTTATAGCTACCCCCTTTATACTTCGCTCACCCACACCTTCATGTATTTACAGGGCTTTACCAGCCCGATGCTCATCTATGCCGGTATTTTTATTGCTTTCCTCACGGTTTTTTGGTCACTCCTGCGTGACGAGTTTAATGATCACTGGGCCCTTGTAGGCACCACTCTCTTGGTTTTTGCCCCCCACCTTTTTTGGCACGCCCAAATTGCTTACACTAATCTTGCTTATACTGTTTACTTGACTTTAGGCTCGCTTTTTATCTTGCGCTGGGGTCGTACCCGGGATCTCCGCGATGGTCTCTTGGGCATAGTTCTCACCGGACTCAGCATATGGGTACGTTCAGTTGAGCCATTCTGGCTGGGGAACCTGTTGCTCTTTCTCTTTATCGGAATATCCCGACTCAACATCTTCTCCACCCTGATTGGCTTGGGTCTCTTTTATCCGATTCAACAGCTCTGGAAACGCTACGTCGCCGAAGCCTGGCAACCATTAGGGTCGGCAGTTGGTCAAATCCAAAGTTCCTTAGCCACAGTCTCCCATGGCGTAACCAACCCTCGCCAATACTCCCTGATTTTGGAATCTCTGCAATTTTTCTCTTTCAGCATCGTCCGCCCCTATCTTCCGGTTTTTGTTCTCTTGGTCATTGCTGTTCTCCTCAAACTCAGACATCGCCAATGGGACTGGCTTGCTCCCGGGCTTATAGTTCTTGATTTACTTATGGCCTATGTTGGTACTTTCGTTTTTGCTGTTTACGAACCATATTGGCAGGAAATCCCCGGGTCATTGGAACGCATGGTAATGTTTATTTCCCCACTAGTCATTTATATTTTTGTTGGCACCGTCGCCAAACTAAAGAAAGCATCTTGATCTATGTGTGGGATTGCCGGCACAATCAGCTTTGTTGGCCAAACCAAGCCAAGCAGCGTAGCTTCCATGTTAGCCCGTCTACACCATCGTGGGCCAGACGGCGAAGGTACCTGGCATGACCAGCATGTTGCTCTAGGCATGCGACGGCTCTCAATCATTGATCTGACTGGAGGGATGCAGCCACTTTGGAATGAAGACCACACGATTGTGATCGTGGGCAACGGAGAAATCTACAACTATCGTGCCCTCAATAAACTTGTTTGCCGCCGTGGCCATCAACCGCACAC
>CAZBFT010000116.1:0-460 GCA_964491465.1 uncultured Pseudomonadales bacterium | reverse complement strand
AACAATTATCCACCTTTATGAAGAGTACGGAACCGCTTGTGTCAAACATCTACGCGGCATGTTTGCCTTTGCTCTCTACGACCTGACTCGTGGTCAAGTACTTTTGGCACGCGACCGTCTGGGTGAGAAGCCTCTTTACTACTCACAGTCCGGCGACAACCTGTATTTTGCTTCTGAGCTCAAAGCCATCCTTCCCCTCGTGAAAAATCGCGTCGTTGACCCCGACGCAGTCAACCTCTACTTCCACTACTATTTTATTCCTGAGCCGAGAACCATTTTCAAACAAATCCATAAATTATCCCCAGGTCATTTTTGCGAGATTGATCTCCACACCCACAAACTTAATTTCACCAAGTATTGGGACCCCAACGCCATCAAAGCGACCGATTACACTACTCCCACCACTCAGCTCAGACGCTCTTTTACCGAGGCTACCCGCCTGGCTCTGGTAGCCGATGTC
>CAZBFT010000115.1:0-1786 GCA_964491465.1 uncultured Pseudomonadales bacterium | reverse complement strand
GCAGTTCCCCTTGGTTAGTCGGATTGGTTGCTGGGTTGGCAGTCCTCGCCAAAGGCCCCGCCGGCCTGCTCGCCATCCTGATTGTTATCCCATTGCTCCTCAAAAAATCTTCTGTTTTCCTCAAACTATCTGCCTTTAGCTTTCTCCTCACTGTCCTTCCTTGGCATCTTTACCAGCTCTTAGTCCACGGCAGCGCTTTTTATACTCCTTACTTTTTGGAACAAGTCCTGCGCCGTGCCACCGTCCCGATCGAGTTTCATCTGGAATCTCGATGGTTTTACTTTATTCAACTTTATCGAGACTTGGGACTCGGGATTCTGTTGGCAGCCACGCTCGGCCTTGTCTTTATCCGTCGGGCCAGTTTGGTGCTCGCTGTTTGGGTCCTCTTGCCGCTCATACTCTTCACCCTCGCCACAACTAGGTTTGGTATTTTCCCGTCTCGCCCAAAATTACCGAGCCAAAACAGTTACTCTGGTTCTGGTCGTCGGCATGCTCGCCCAAATGCTGATGACTGCCTACCAGTATGTAGCACCGACCAAAGCCACCGCTCCCTTACCCGACCACATTGTAGTTGCCCAAGCCTTGGCCAAAAACCCTGGGGACAAGATCGCCTACCTGGTATCATCCAGTGAACGCACTGCCCAAGCCATCCTCCCAGCTGAGCAAGCCATTAGCAGCAGCTTCCGTTATGGCGGCGCTCCCTCTGTCGTCTTTTATAGTGGCAAAACCGTCAAGTACTACTACAACTACGATAATTTTACCGCCGACCTCATTACCGACCCATCGCTAACGCTTGTGATTACGACTCCGACCGATGCCGACAAAGTCCCACCCAATTTCCATCCCATTGTTACTACCGAGGGTTATATAGGATTTGCCCGTGGAGAAATTTATGCTCAGCGTTAGTACCCAGCTCGCCCCCACCGACGACCACGCTCATTTTGTGACGATGCTAAACTCCGCCGCTTTCGCCGACGAAATTATGGTGTTTGTCTACCGCGGAGTTGATCCTCAATTCGTTTCCACGATCCAAAAGAATTCCAAAGTAAAAGTCGTAAATATTGATCCGGTCCCGCTGGTTGAACATATCCGCACTCGTCAAATCATAGAGGCCAAAGGCGACTGGGTCCTAATCCTCGACTTTGACGAAGTCGTCACTCCAGATCTCAAGCAATCTCTCAGTAAAATCTTGAATCTAGAATCTAGCGTCTACACCGCTTACTACATTCATCGGCGGAATTTTTCCCTCGGTTACCCTTTGCGTCATGGCGGGTGGGGGGATGACCACATCCTCCGACTTTTCCATCGCACCGACTTTGTAGCTTGGCCACCCTCTATCCACTCGACCCCCACATTTAAAGGCAAAACTGGAGAATTAACTGGCGTGCTCGAACATCACAAAGATATTTCACTATCCTATATGGTCGGGAAAACTAATGTTTACTCCGATGCCGAAGCCAAACTATTTTTCGCTGGCGGCATGGCACCTGTCACTCAGCTTACACTCCTGCGCAAAAGTGTTATGGAATTTCTCCGCCGCTACTTTTTCAAACTCGGTTTCCTCGATGGACGCATTGGACTCATCCAATCTCTCTACCAAAGCTACTCCGTCTTCCTCACCTACTCCAAATTGTACGAACTACAATTACGACATTATCATAATCTAAATTAAAGGAATATTAATATGAACATAACTGTTTTCAGAGCATTGTCAGGTGAAGCTGAGGACTCAGCTCAAAACCTATTTAGGGGTGTAGGTATTGAAGTTCTACGAGTGCGTGGAATA
>CAZBFT010000114.1:0-1840 GCA_964491465.1 uncultured Pseudomonadales bacterium | reverse complement strand
CGATCATGACGTAGGAGCAAAATCCCCATGCTTCAGCGTGGGGATTACTTTAATCGCTACAATTGGATTAAAAATTAAACTCATATTTTGGTAATCTTAGTGAGATTGTAAATCTGGTTTAGATTTGGATTCTATTTCGTGAATTGCAGCAGTAGCTTTGCCTTTTGGTGATTCACCTAAAGCCATTTTGCTGAGAATTTCCAAAGCTATTTGATTTCCTTGTTGTGATTGAGTAATTGCTTCGTCAAGCGACATGTGGTCATAGTCAACTTGGGTCATGTACTTATTGTATCCTTCTTGTCAAAGTTGAGGTTGGGGAGGCGGTCGAGCTGGTTGGGAGATGCGAATTCATCGCGGGCGAATTTGAACGAGGCAGCGACACCAATCATAGCGGCATTGTCGGTAATCAACTTTTTACTGTAGGGGAAGTGGACGGGGAGACCGTACTCGGCGGCGACAGCGCGGCACACGTCGCGGAGAGCGACGTTACTGACCACCCCACCACCCAAAAGAATCATTTGAGGAGAGTAGAGATCAATGGCGCGGCGGAAGCGGGTCATTAGATGTTTGAAAACCGTAGCCTGGAAGCTGGCGGCAAAGTTGGCGACAAATTCCTGAGCGAGCTCCGGTTTTCCCCGCTCGAGGAATTGGCGAGCGGCGGTTTTGAGACCGGAAAAACTGAAGTCAAGGTCTTTGCGTGCCGTCATGGGTTCGGGGAAGCGGTAGATGGGCTTGCCCTGTTTGGCTAGTTCGGTCAAGATGGGGCCACCGGGGTAGCCGAGCATGAGGATGCGAGCGACTTTGTCGTAGGCCTCACCCGCGGCGTCGTCTAGCGTCTCGCCGAGGAGCGTATAGTCACCGATCCCGCGCATTAGGACTAGTTCGGTGTGGCCGCCGGAAATAATAAATCCAAGCGCTGGGTAAAGCGGGGAAGGGAGGCCGCGCGAGCCTGAGCGGGTTTGGGCAAAACTACTGAGCAGATGGCCTTCCAGATGGTTGACTGCGATAAGGGGAAGGTGGCGGGCGGCGGCCAATTTTTGGGCATAAGCAATGCCTTGCTCGAGGGAAGGGGCGAGACCGGGACCGATTGTCACGGCGAGAGCGTTGAGCTCTGGACTACCAGCTTCATGCAGTGCGCGGTCGACAACTTTGGGGAGCCACTCGTGGTGGAGTCGGCGGGCGATGTCTGGCACTGTACCTCCCCAGTCGGCATGGTAGCTGGTCTGGCTGCTCACCACGTTACTGAGAACTCGGGTGCCGCGAGTGACGGCGGCACAAGTGTCGTCGAGGCTGGTTTCGATAGCGAGGATGGTAGGGTCTTGCATAACTTGGTATTATACCTGGAGAGGGGGAGCTGGGAATGACGGAAGTAAAATATAGATACACGATTGTAGAATTTGATTGGTCGGCGGCGATCAAACGCATAATAGTGGTGGTAGTTATAGCAGCAATATTGGCGAGTTTGAATCCGCTGACTTCTGGCTACACTTGGGTAAAAGCCGGAGAAAACTTTGTACTGTTCTTCCCAGTGATTGTAGGGATTTTGTTATACGGATTTGCAGCTGGGGCTGTATTTGGGACATTTCTCATGTTTATCGGGTGGTTTATTTTGACTCTGAGTTCTTTGTTTATCCAAGTTCCAAGAGAGATGCTATTTTTGTTGTTCTTTTTGCATGTTACGCTAATGCTGCCGTTAATATTGGCGATGGATTACTGGGGATTTACCGACGGCATCAAGAAAATCGAAAGGATTTGATATGACCGACTGCATATTTTGTAAGATTGTGGCGGGGGAGATACCGAGCTACAAGATTTACGAGGATGAGAAGTATCTGGCGTT
>CAZBFT010000113.1:0-1847 GCA_964491465.1 uncultured Pseudomonadales bacterium | reverse complement strand
CTGCATGGACAACAAGCTTCCCATCATGGTCTTTAATTTCTTCGAAAAAGGCAATGCTCGCCGCGCCGTCCTCGGCGAAAAAATCGGCACCATCGTCAAATAGACTTCTGATTCTCTGATTTACTGACTTTCCGGTTTTCCGAATTCTCTGAGTTCTCCGAAATATATCCCCTCGGATTCACACTCTTCTCTCCCACCTGGACCTCCAAGTGCAAGTGGGGGCCAGTAGTCCAGCCGGTCATCCCTACCGTACCAATTATCGCACCACCCTCTATCTTTTCCCCTGGTTCTACCTTGACTTGATCCAAATGTGCATACAATGACGATACAGTCCCATCGTGGGCAATTCGCACAAAATGACCATAGCCGACCCGCATCTCTTCCACTTCCACTACCGTCCCGCGGTCGATAGCATACACGGCCGTACCCTTGGGAGCTCTCAAGTCCACTCCTCTGTGGAGTCCATAATAACCCTGAGACATACCCAGGGTAGCTTCCAGGGGGAACTGATACTGTGTTTTGGTTGTAAACACCACCTGCGCCGCACTCGCCTGAGGTCCTTGTGCGCTCGTGTACTCGAAGGCATGGGTGGGGTAGGTGAGTAAAGATAGGGCTATCGCCATCCCGGCAAAAGGCACTCCCACCGCCCGTCTGGCTGCGTTCTTGTTAAAAATTTTCCATTTATGCGCGTGCATCTTTTTCATCGTTGGGGTTAATTTGGCCCCAGAAAGCCGTGATCCTACCAAAAACCACTCAAAAGTCAACCTATAATACCTCGAGTATCCAGGCAGGAAGGAGAAATATATCAATATAGATCATATTGGTACATATTTGTGTACATTTCGGATTGGTGTACATTTAATGTATGCAAACTTTTGGCATCAATGGTTTTGGTCGCATCGGCCGCCTGGCCGCCCGCGTTTGGTGGCAGTACCACCGGGAGAGGGTCAAGCTTGCCGCCATCAACACTTCTGGCTCAATGGATCTCGCCGGCTGGGCTCATTTACTCAAGTACGACACCACTTATGGCCTGTTCCCAGGCGTTATTACTTTTGAAGCCTATCAATCTGCCAAAGACGCCACCGACGCCGACCCGTTACTCGGATTTGTCATCCTAGATTCTAAATTCAAGATACCAGTTTTCGCCCAGCGCGACCCCTCCAAAATCCCCTGGGGTCAATATCAGGTAGAAGTCGTGATCGAAAGCACGGGCGCCTTTACTACTGAGGAAAAAGCTAAATTACACTTATCGGGTGGGGCCAAGCACGTCGTCATTTCCGCGCCCGCCAAAGGCGGCGGAGTGCCGACCAGTGTCATTGGGGTGAACGAAGCACAAGTTCTCGAGAACGACCACCGTAACTCGATTGCTATTTTAAACAACGCGAGCTGTACCACCAACTGCGTGGCTCCGGTCGCCATGGTCATCCAGACCAAGTTGGGGATCCACAAAGCTGCCATGACCACCATCCATAGCTATACTGACGACCAAAACCTCCAGGATGCCTCCCACAAGGACCTGCGCCGGGCTCGGGCTGCAGCCATGAACATTGTTCCGACCTCTACTGGCGCGGCCATTGCCACTACCGAGGCCATTCCCGAGCTCAAGGGTCTTTTTGACGGCGTGGCCCTCCGGGTCCCGACCATCACCGGCTCGCTCACCGACTTTACTTTCGTCGTCAAACGGCCTACGACTGTCGAAGAAATCAACAACTATTTTCGCCAGGCTACTCTCGAGAATCGCTTTACCGGCATCCTGGCCGTCACCGACGAACCGCTCGTTTCCTCTGATATCGTCGGCCGCCGAGAATCCGCCATCGTGGGACTAGCCCTTACCCAAGTGATCGCCG
>CAZBFT010000112.1:1603-1863 GCA_964491465.1 uncultured Pseudomonadales bacterium | reverse complement strand
CATCTGTATACCTCGGTGTACAACAGCCGCAAGGGCAAGGAAATTGCTAATTCCAAACTGCTGACCAAAAAGACGCTTCGGGCGGCCAAAGTGAGGGTACCGGAGAGCTACGCCATTATCAAAGGCATGGAGCAGCTCGAGAAGTTTGATTTTCTTAGCCTACCGAGCGAGTTTGTCGTGAAACCGAACAATGGGTTGGGAGGACAGGGAATAATTGTAATTGAGCGGGGTGGAACATATGCCGGAGAATGGGTGGACTC
>CAZBFT010000112.1:0-1593 GCA_964491465.1 uncultured Pseudomonadales bacterium | reverse complement strand
CGGCAGGAAATACTTGGCGTGTGGAGGATTTGCGGCTGCATATGGCCGATATTCTGGCGGGGCAGTATTCCATGGATGACTTGCCGGATGTAGCTTATATTGAGGAGCGAGTAAGGGTACATCCGGTATTTGAAAAGTATAGCTACCATGGTACCCCCGACATCCGAGTGATTGTATATAACAGGGTGCCGATTATGAGCTATATCCGGCTGCCCACGGAGGAATCTGGGGGGAGGGCTAACCTATTTCAGGGGGCCGCCGCCGCGGGGATTGATATTGCTACCGGTATTACCACTTACGGGGTGCACCATGCTAGGAGTGTGGAGTTTTTCCCGGGGAGCCGACGGAAGCTGCGCGGGATCATGATCCCACAATGGGAAGAGATCCTCGAGACTGCAGTGCTGGCTAGCGAGGCGATAGGATTGGGATACATGGCCTGTGATATTGTGCTGCAGCCGGAAATAAACGATCCAAAAAACCAGAAAACCAAAGAAGCAAAGACAGAGATACAAGCTGTACCAATGATTTTGGAGGTTAATGCCCAGCCAGGACTCAAGATCCAGATTGCCAATAGGGCCGGGCTCAGGGAGAGGCTGCTGCGGGTAAAAGGACTAAAGATTGTATCGTCGAAGCATGGCATTAGGGTGGGGCAGGCATTATTTGCCGACCCTAGATTGGCCGAAAAAGGCTTGGGTCGTAAGACCATTGGGGCGGTTGAAGAGGTAGAGTTGTGGGGGCTTAACGGAGAAAAAGAAATTGTTAATGCCAAGGTTGATACGGGAGCCGATATTTCGAGTATCGATCGTGAGGTGGCATTACGGTTGGGACTACTAGAGGAAGAAAATATTCTATATAGACATCAATTTTCAAGTGCGTTGGGGAGAAATAAGCGTGAGGTTGTTTCTGCAACATTTTACTTGGGTGGTAAGAAGATTAAGACCAGGTTGTCTGTTTCTGATCGAAGTAGGTTGACGAACAGGATGATAATTGGGAAACAAGATTTAAAAAATTTTGCGGTGATTATTGTTTAAATATGCAGCAATTGGTATTACCCGATAAAGTGACCTGGTTTGTGGATTTGCAGAAACGGGATTCAGAGTTGTTGCCCAAGTCATTATACAAAAGGGTTACCAGGAAAAATTATCTTGAGGGGATAGATTTTGAGGTTGTCAGTTCGAAAAGGATAAGTGATTTATTTTTGCCAGAATATGAAAGACTAATTTTAGGAAGAAAGGATTTTAGATTGGATCCACTAATTACCAGAAAAAAAATGTATGAGATGTCTGAAAATAGGGAGTATGAACTATTATGGTTTCGAGATTTGATCTCCAATAATTTTTTGGGAGGAATTGTTGTACATATACTGCCGAACGAAATTAGGGTAGCTTACCGATGCTTTGATCATCTGAGAACCAAGAGTCTGAGAATTCCTGAGGCCGACTATTATGCTGAGATGCTACTGCATGAATACGCTAGACGAAAAAAGATTTATAGTCTTTGTCATGGGAATGATCATCATCCAATAACACAGATGGGCCTTTCAATCCCTTGGCAGGAATCTCCATGCCTTTTAAGGCTGGAGAGGAATGCCTG
>CAZBFT010000111.1:0-1902 GCA_964491465.1 uncultured Pseudomonadales bacterium | reverse complement strand
TCTTCCCGCTCGGCCAGGAATAGCTCGCTGGGGTTCTCCACTTCTTGCATACCCGACTCAACCATTCGGAACACTCCCACTTCATCTGTCGCCCCAAACCGGTTCTTTTGGGTACGTAAGAGTCTTAGGTCATAGTAGCGGTCGCCAGTCAGTTCCAGTACCGCATCCACCATATGCTCCAGCACCTTGGGCCCGGCCATTTCGCCCTCTTTGGTTACGTGGCCCACCAGCATCACGGGTGCATTTTTGGCCTTGGCCCAACTAATGAGTCGTGCCGTACACTCCTTAATTTGTGAGATTGAACCAGCAAGGCCGGGAATTTCAGTAGTTGTCAATGTTTGTACTGAATCAATAATTAACAATGATAAATCCGACTTTCCCAAAGTAGCCAAGATGACATCAACATCCGTTTCCGCGAGCATTTGTAGCTTCTCCATCCCTTTGGCGTCTTTTTCTTCTCCCCCCAATCGCTCGATCCGTATCTTTACCTGTCCTGGTGACTCCTCACCACAGATGTAAACCGTTCTTTCCATACGCAACGCCAACTGGGTAAGTAAAGTACTCTTTCCTATCCCTGGTTCTCCTATCATCAAGCAAACTTCTCCCGGCACCAATCCCCCTCCGAGCACCCGGTCCAGCTCACCGATCCCCGTCGCTTGTCTCCCCACCGCTTTTGCCTCAACCTCACTTAAGTTCTGCAGTTTTGCGCCGTAATTTTGATTTTTGAGTTTTGATTTTTGAATTTTCGTGGAATTCACCGTTTCTACCAAAGAATTCCACGAATTACACTCCTCACACCTCCCCGCCCACTTAGGATACTGCGCTCCACAGTTACTACACTCAAAAACAACACCGCTCTTTGCCATGACCCTATTCTACCCCAACAAAAACCCACCCTCTATCCACATCTTGCGATATGCATAAAGGGTGGGTGGTCTTTGGGGCATCAGGAAATGGGTAATTGGTGACAAGCATGGCTCGTCTCCGTAGCATTCCCTGCAAAGACCAATCCGACCGACTTAGATAGGCGCGCTACCCCCTTCTTCTACGGCAACCTGCCAATTAACACCCAGCTGAGCATTGTACGCATCGACAAGGCGCGTAAACTCTTCTGCCCTGTTGCGCTGGCCCTTAGAAGTCTGCACCTTTTGCACCTCATAGAGGTATTTGCACTTTAGATGCAGATGAAACACGCCAGAGTTAACGCCGCGCTGCAACATAGTGGACATAAACCAGAACATAAGATCAGGGTGGCCTGGAAGCTGCTCGAACACCAACACATACGGCCCGCCGGGACCTTTCAGTTGCCATTGGCCCGACAAAGCCGGATCATAGCAGCCGAACGACGTCACCGTCGCTGTGTTACCTTTCGCTAAAAGTTGCGCCAGCTCTCTCAAGGTGGCCTTGACATCATCTTGAATATTACTGTGGGACATAGTTTCACCTCACTGAATCAATAGAATATGGGGGAAGATAGTTGAGACAGAGTAACAAAGACACGCTTTTTGCCCTAAAGCATGTTGGTCTCAGCCAACCTACTATTTATAAGCTCGCTGAGACCAACATTTTTTGTGGAGAGTCGATCGGATAACTAACAGTAGATAATTCCCCTCTTGACTCGCTCTGAGCCAACGGGTTAATTACCCCATTCCTCCCCACTAACTTGTCAAAGTGCCAGCAGCACGAACAACCGTACCACCGGCGCGATCTTACCCAATATCTCTTGAAAAATCAAGCTATAGGACTATTGTTAGGCTTCTCAGCTTTCGACCACCGCTTCTTATTTTCCCATCTCAAATGTATATACCGGCAGACCCCAGGCGAGAGCCGAAACGGTCTGGCGGACACCCTCGTTTTGTAAATGCTCCATGTGGGCTACCACCACATCCGGATCTACCTCCA
>CAZBFT010000110.1:447-1910 GCA_964491465.1 uncultured Pseudomonadales bacterium | reverse complement strand
TATTGGGGAGAGGGAGATCGTTCCAAACGCGACCCCAATCGATTTTTCCAAGGTCTGGGTATTTTTGAGCAAGCACTTAGACAAGCCAATCAAAGTGGGTGGAATGCTACTGAATTTATTGTTCACTTGGCGGGTCGCTTCGCCCACGTAGATCAAAATCCGCAAAAATATCTTCGCAGACTGCTTAGCGCCGGAAAACTTAAGGATGACAATCAGCACCACGCTTATCGCAAATTAGTTCGTACCATGCGCTCAATGCATTCCACACTTTGGTCAACATATCAAAAAATGTCGCCTGATGACAGGCGGGAAAAATCTATTGCCGACATTACCATTTAATTGCTACAATATGTCTCGATGAATAGTCTCCATATCGTTGACCATCCCTTTATTACCGATTCTCTCGCTCATTTAAGAGACAAAAAAACCGATCTCAAAAAATTCCGCTACTATTCCGATCAGTTGTGTAAACTGTTATTTTCAGAAGCAATTCGAGGGCTCGAATTTAACAAAGTTATGATCGAAACACCACTACAAAAGACGGAAGTCCAAAAGCTCAGGGATGAGGTCATCATTGTGCCTGTATTGCGTGCCGGTCTCTCGATGTTGTACGGATCTCTCCAATTACTTCCCAAATCAAAAGTAGGTTTTGTCGGTCTTGCTCGTGACGAAGAAACAGCTGTGGCAGAGGAATACTACTGGAAACTACCCAAAATTACCTCGCATTCGGTCGTGATTATTACTGATCCCATGCTTGCCACAGGTGGCACTATTCTCCATGTCTTGAGGCGTGTATCTAAAGAACAAGCCAAATTGATCAGAATAGTGTGTGTAGTGGCCTCTCCTGAAGGAGTCAAAGCAATACATTCTGAGTTCCCTGAGGTAGATATCTACACCTCGGCGCTCGACGATCATCTTAACGACAAGAAATATATTGTGCCCGGACTCGGCGACTACGGCGATAGGTATTTTGGGACAAATTAGCACTCAAGCAACAATACTGCTTAACATTTCATAGATACCCTGTTAAAATCTAGAACATGGCTACTAAACGTGATTATTACGATATTTTAGGGGTAACCCGCTCTGCAACTGAGTCAGAGATGAAGAGTGCATATCGCAAGATGGCTCTCAAGTGGCATCCCGACAAAAATAAAGAAGCTGGAGCCGAGGCAAAGTTCAAAGAAATCAACGAAGCCTACGAAGTACTCAGCAACAAAGACAAAAGAGCGAAGTATGACCAGTTTGGTCACGCTGCCTTTGATCCATCGGCGGGGTTTGGTGGTGGCCAAGGTGGTCAGAGTTATGGTCAGGGTCCATTTACCTATACTTACACAACAAATGGTTCCGGCGCGGAAGGATTTGATTTTGGTGATCCCTTTGAAATCTTCAACCAATTTTTCGGCGGTGCTTCCCCTTTTCGTACTCCAAGGATCCCTCACTATAGCCTGAAAATAGACTTC
>CAZBFT010000110.1:0-437 GCA_964491465.1 uncultured Pseudomonadales bacterium | reverse complement strand
TACCTATACATACTCAACGGGAGGCGGGTTTGAAGATCTCTTTGGCGGTCAAGGTCAGGGTTTCTCCGATCCATTCAACATCTTTGAATCATTCTTTGGAGGACAACATCAACCCAAGCCCCACTATTCTATGAATATCGACTTTATGGAAGCAGTAAAAGGAGTAGATAAAACTTTTGTCCATCAAGGCAAGCAGTATACAGTCAAAATCCCCGCAGGGGCGGACGACGGCACGAGAATGAGATACTCAGAATTTGATGTATCCATCAACGTCAAACCACACAAATCATTCCGTCGCGAGGGGAGTGATATCTTTATTTATCACGAGATTCCCCTGGCAACTGCCATCTTGGGTGGGTATTCTACAATTCCCACGCTCGACGGTGACTTAGATATCAAAATTAGGCCGGGAACCCAACCTTCCACAACCGTTAGAT
>CAZBFT010000109.1:0-1944 GCA_964491465.1 uncultured Pseudomonadales bacterium | reverse complement strand
TGACTGGCGGCGACACCGTAGTCCATGTACATGTGAGCTATCTACCCACTCCGGCTCACGTGGGGGAGCCCAAGACCAAGCCCACCCAACTTTCGGTGAAACAGCTCAACGCCATGAGCATCCAGCCGGACTTCCTGGTCGCCCGCTGCGAGAGTACACTCGACTCACGCCGACTTGACCGTCTCGCTCTTTTCTGCAACATGCACGCCGAAGACGTCATCATCAATCAAGATCAAAAAAGCATTTATCAAGTCCCACTCAGTTTTCACGCGCAGGAGTTTGACAAAAAGATTCTGACCAAGCTTGGTCTACCAGATCACAAATCCCAACTCGCCCCTTGGCAAAGATTAGTCGAAAAAGCGCTCAGCCCCAATAGCAAATCTTTAACCATAGCCATTGTCGGCAAGTACTTCAAAACCGGCGATTATAACCTCAAGGACAGCTACCACGCCCTATTCGAAGCCCTGGACCATGCTGCCATCGAACTCGAGTTAGATTTAAATATCAAAAGTATCAACTCGGCTACTTTGGAGAAAGATGGAATCAAACAATTGGAGGGAGCAGACGCCATCATCGTGCCGATCGGCTGGGGTGCTCGCGGCACCACTGGCAAGATCATGGCTATCGAGTACGCTCGTACGCATAAAATTCCCTATTTAGGCCTTTGCTACGGCCTTCAACTTGCCGCCGTTGAGTATGCACGTAACGTGGTAGGTCTCTCAGACGCCAACTCCACCGAGATTGATTCCAGCACCCAAAATCCGGTCATCCATGACATCCCCTTTGACCCCAAATACCAGCGCATCAAGGGCAACGGCAGTAGTATGCGTCTCGGAGCCTACCCCTGCATCCTCAAACCCGGCAGCCTCGCCGCGCGCATCTATGGGACCACTGAGATCAGCGAGCGCCACCGCCACCGCTACGAAGTGAACAACGAGTATCGTCAGGCTCTCACCGACCAAGGCTTTGTCATTTCCGTCGAGATGATTGACCTATCACAGGATGTCCACCCATTCTTCCTAGCTACTCAAGCCCACCCCGAATACAAGTCCCGTCCGCTCTCCCCCCATCCTGTATTTCTTGCCTTTCTACAGGCCGCCTGCTAAAATCCCCCTATGGCAAATACACTAGTTCACAAAGACGTCACTTTCCACGTCGGCGACACCGTACGTGTCCACCAAAGTATTAAAGAGGGTGATAAATCTCGTATTCAGATCTTTGAAGGTGTCGTCATTGCCATCCACAAAAAAGACGACCCCACCTTTGTTGTCAGGAAAATCGCCTCCGGAAGTATCGGAGTCGAAAAAATCTTTCCCCTCAAAGCTCCAGTGGTTGCCAAAATCGAAGTGAAAAAAGCCGGCTTCACCCGCCGCGCCAAACTCTATTATCTGCGCGATCTGGTCGGCCGCGCCGCCAACACTATCCGCCGCGCCAAAACAGTCTAACTTCTTTATTTTCTCTTCTTATTTCACTGCGTTTAACAGGAATGAGTATATCTCACCATTACTGCTGCCAAACACAGTCTGATCCATTGTATCGTGGCTATTACCCGACATGAGCACCGCTGCGGCCGAGTCAGGGTCACCACAGGCGTTGATCGCACTAGCCAAGCCAGGGTTTATGGACGAAGCTATGATGCCGTCACCGCTGCCAGCGTGATATGCCTTGAGTGGAGTTCCCCACAAGTCACAGACATTGCTCGGTACAGTCAAGCTACCATATGTCTCATAAAAACCCACTACCGGCGCCACGGCGGCAAATTCACTCGGGAAACGAAACGCCATGTTGTACGACGCGGCTCCTCCCATACTGTAACCTGTCACCGTCGTTTTACCCAAATTTATGTTGTACGAAACCTGGGTGTTATCCAATAGTTGCTTCATGGGCGCAACTGCTGACTCCGTCAACCAGCCGTTCTCTTGGTCAGCCTCGTAAATACGTGGG
>CAZBFT010000108.1:802-1964 GCA_964491465.1 uncultured Pseudomonadales bacterium | reverse complement strand
GCACCTCCACCAATACCGGCCGCGTACCCTCCATAACTACCGCGACGCATGACCCCACCGCTCCGTCTTCCCGCTCGGCTAGGAACAGCTCACTGGGGTTTTTGACTTCTTGCATACCCGACTCAACCATTCGGAACACTCCCACTTCGTCCGTGGCCCCAAACCGATTCTTTTGCGTGCGTAGTAGCCGCAGATCGTAGTACCTGTCACCAGTCAACTCCAGTACTGCATCCACCATATGCTCTAGCACCTTGGGCCCTGCCATTTCTCCTTCTTTGGTTACGTGGCCCACCAACATCACGGGTACATTTTTGGACTTAGCCCAACTGATTAGGCGTGCTGTACACTCCCTAATTTGGCTAATTGATCCCGCGAGACCAGGAATCTCACTAGTAGCCAATGTTTGTACCGAATCAATAATTAACAAAGATAAATCAGACTTTTCCAAAGTAGCTAAGATGACATCCACATCCGTTTCCGCGAGCATTTGTAGGTTCTCTTTCCCCTTGGCATCTTTTTCTTCTTTACCCAGTCGCTCGATCCGTATCTTTACCTGTCCTGGCGATTCCTCTCCGCAGACATAAACTGTTCTCTCCATGCGCAGTGCTAGCTGAGTAAGTAAAGTGCTCTTTCCTATCCCCGGCTCTCCTATCATCAGGCAAACTTCACCCGGTACCAGTCCTCCTCCAAGCACTCTGTCAAGCTCCCCGATCCCCGTCGCTTGTCTCCCCACCGACTTTGCCTCAATCTCACTTAAGCTTTGCAGTTTTGCATTGCCGATTACACCTTTTACCTTGGACCTTGTCCCTATCCGCGACGACTCCGTCAGTGTGTTCCACTGTCCACACTCCTCACACCTCCCCGCCCACTTAGGATACTGCGCCCCACAATTACCACACTCAAAAACAATCGACGACTTCGCCATGACACTATTCTACTTCAATTTACCTTGTTGTTTGTATTGTACAATTACTTCTCGCAGCACAATCCAGATCTATCTTACTTACCAGTGAAAACTTCAACTATACGCGCCGGACTCCCCAAACCCACTATTGTCTCATAAAGATTCAATAAAACCTTATCCCCATCTAAATACAAGTCCTTACGAGCGTAACCTAAATCTAATACGAATGCACTCCCATCAGTCGATATGGTTTTCGTA
>CAZBFT010000108.1:0-792 GCA_964491465.1 uncultured Pseudomonadales bacterium | reverse complement strand
AATGACACGAATTCTATCTGCATTGTGATTATGCCCGTGGAGCCTAATATGGGCACCTTTATAATCTCTCAACATTTCTACGACTCTTTCAGGTTTGATAGTCATTACAGGAAAACCACTGGTGTAAGTTTCCCCCCCTCTAGCTAATCTAAAATGACCACACCCATCGTCTATTAGATCATGTGCGCTTGGCCTACCTCCGGCTTGTACAATTAGACGGCACGCCGCTTCCAAATCAGACTCAACTACCTCCGAGCTGTGCCTTTGCCACGCTAATATTGACCCAACACCAGGAGCTCCCCCCTGTATATGTGCACCTCTTTTTTTACGCAAGTTCTCTAAAGGGTTTAACGAAATTTCGCTAGGAGCCAGTTTTCTATCGTCAACACAAATTGCATAACCATCGACAACCCTTGGTACTAGAAGCTTTGGATTGCCTGCAACAACCTGCCAGCCACCTCCAAAATACGTCATCACCTCCAATATTTCTGGACTTTGAAATTCACCGCTCCATGCCATAATTTCTCCTAGTAAATTAACTCGCGCATTATATAGGGTGATCGCTAAATAGGTCAACACTCAAAATACAAGCAAGTCTTACTTCCCCATCTCAAATGTATACACCGGCAGACCCCAAGCAAGAGCCGAAACGGTCTGGCGGACACCCTCATTTTGCAAATGCTCCATATGTGCCATCACCGCCATCGGATCCACATCCAGATCTTTGATGATGTTTTTACCGTCTTTAGCCAGCAAATATGCCACGTGAGTATTCAAAAACTGCACCACTTG
>CAZBFT010000107.1:0-2018 GCA_964491465.1 uncultured Pseudomonadales bacterium | reverse complement strand
ATGGAGGCGATAGCACAACTTATGCCCCTGGATTGGATTCTGGTTCCAGTCACGCTTTGGCCATAACACTGGGCGAGGTATTTGACCAAGCAGCTGGCACACTGTACAACTTGATTTTTGCCGGTAGAGGTGGAGCCCCCCCCACCTGGGTCGGAAGTGGTAGATGGATCTTCACAAAGGATGTTGGTGGCAAGTTGGGCGAGACCGGAGTCGAGGCGGATGGTGGTGTTAAAGGTATTCCAGAGTATTAGGCCGCCAACTACTAGGGCTAGGGCCCAACCAGCTCCAGCGAGAAAAATGGCTCCTATGGAGCTGAGGAGCAAGAGGAAGGGGAGGCCCTGGAATGCGGCATAGACGGCGGTAGCGGCAGCGCCGATTTTCATGACGAATTTGCGGAAGTCAACATCTTGAAGAAAGCGCTTGACGAAGTTGAAAGCGCCTTTAATGAGGCCGATGGCCATGTCGAGGATAAGGATTCCAGAGATGATTCCGCCGATAACTGTGCCAGCGGCGAGTAGAGCGGTGATGGCTTTGGCGGCAAATTTGCCCAAGGCTTTGCCACCCATTCTGATAGCAAGCCGGACAGCGGCGCGGGCGGTAGTATTAGCGACATACTTGACGGCTATGCCTGCACCGGGCCTGCCAGCGTATTTAAAGGCCCCAGCTATACCAGTTTTGGCAATTGCCCATTTGGAGACGCTCCCCATTTGGCGATGAGCAAACTGGAACCACGCTCCGTCGACTGTATGGCCACCCAATTTATACTGTTGAAGGCCCCAGTGGAGTGAGCGACCAAAAACACTGTGAGACCCCTCTGTTTTGGCGAGCCATTTGGCGGTGGTATTGACTTTCCATAAATCTATTTGTTCCAAAGCCCACGGTAGGGGACGGAGGATAGGAATCTCAAGTTTTTTACCCCCAGGGAGAGGGATTTTGACTATTGTTTTTTCGACTAAGCGGTCATACCAGCTATAAGCACCGCGAATTATTTTGCCGCCCGTCACGGTGTCATAGAAATCGTAGGCCCGTTCGGAGAGGTAGTTGATTTTTTCCGGAGTTGTTAGCCGGGCAAAGTGGGACTTTTTAAGGAGTTTTTGTTGATCAGGAGTGAGTCCTGCGCTAGCCCAGGCGTGGTTTTGCATTATTCGCAATTGCTGGAGCCGAGAAAAGTCGGGTTTGACGGCACTTAATTCTTGAGTATAGACATCCTGAATCGCCTGATCAAAATCAAAGTTCTTGTCAAGCCTGGAGATGTCTAAACCCAGTTCACGAGAGATGTCGCTAAGTAATTGTGCGCGGGGGATGGCGGGGGTGTGGAGGAAAGAAACACCTTAAGCGAGGAGGTTTTTATCTATCCGCGAAAGATTTTGATTTTGGTAGAGTAAGTGATTTTCGTATTGGCGATGGGAGAGGGCGGCATCGATTCCTTGATCCATCAGGGCGGGGACGATGATGTCGACTTTGTCGGCGGGACGGCCCATCCGCCGGAGCGCACGCTCGACTAATTCACGCGTTTCAGCTCGGTGACCGTAGGTTGCGACGACTTCGGTCAAAATAGATTTGGTTAAGGCATCGCTTTCGTCGATGTTGTGGGCACGTAGAACCTGGGAGATTTCGGCGGCAAGTTCGCGCTGGGTAGGCATGAGCTCTGCCTGAGCCTGATAGGCAGCTAGGCGGGATTTTTCCAGGTTGGCAAAATCGTCGGAGCTGAGGGTGGAGCCGGCTTTTTCGATAATTTGATAAACATCATTGGCAATGGCAGGATCGCGGAGGAGGGGGAGGATGTCGGTAAGTTGAGGATATTTTTCCCGGATAACTTCGAACAATTCACCGGCGGCGAATTGGCTTAACAAGGCTGGATCATCACCCTTGGAGTGACTAGCTTGGTAGATGCGACCCAGATTATCGGCGAGAGCGACGTAAAATGCCTTTTCGATTGGAGAGCCTTGATAACCAAGGAGACCCATCTGGGTAATTTGGGGAATAACAAAAATCATTAAAACAACGCCCACTAAGAT
>CAZBFT010000106.1:0-2069 GCA_964491465.1 uncultured Pseudomonadales bacterium | reverse complement strand
TTAATCTGTGCTGCAAACATACACCTCCTTTGGTATTAGTTAAACTCGCTCTACTAATACATCAAATCTGCGTAGATGTAAAATGAAGCGATGGTAAATCATTGGTTGTTTCTGGCCGTTTTTTCTGGTATCACTACCAGCATCTTCAATGCCATCAACCGCCATACCCTCCGCGATGGTCAAGATAGTAGCGTCTACGGCTGGTTGTTCGAAGTCACGCGAGTACTCTTTTTTGCGCTCCTCCTCCCATGGCAAGTACAAATGGTCTGGACTCCCCGCAACCTCCTCATCCTCTTTGCCCTTGGTTTGTCAGAGCTGGCAGGCGTTTACCTCTACATGAAAATGCACTCCAGCACCGAGCTCTCGCTCTCAGCTACTTTGATGAAATTACGGATCATCATCATTCCCATTTTTGCCTACCTCTTCCTCCGCGAGCAACTGACCTGGTTCCAGTATTTTAGTATCGTCTTGGTTTTTGCCGGTTGCCTGGTCGTCAGCCTCCCTCGCAGGTCAGCCAAATTCTCTCCTAGTCACAAATATGCCCTCGCTTTCTCTGTGGTGAGCGCTCTCTCTAGCGTGCTCCTCAAACAAACAACTTCTTTTGCCTCCACCTCTGTGGCTACTTTTGCCTTTTCGTTGCCCGCCGCAATTCTGCTGCCATTCCTAATGAGGCAAGGCTGGTCCCGTATCAAAAATAACGCTCGGCAACTAGCTCGCCCCACTCTACTGGCTGCAGTTTTTAATATCGTGACCATGTATTCTCAAATAGAGGCTTTGCGGTTGGGTACAGCTGGTCAAGTTTTGGGGGTTTTAATGGGGTGGCCACGGTCTCCGTCGTGATCGGGATTATTTTCCTGGGAGAAAAAGACAACAAGTTGATCAAACTAATTGGTGCCACCATTACCACTGTCGGAGTTGTCCTGCTCATTTGACCGCTAAATTTGATAAAATTATCTTTAACGACAAATCCTATGCAAGACCCAGATCTCCTCAAGGAAACTCTCAAAAAATATAAAAGAGAAAATTATCACATTCAAACATGGGAAGAATATTATCCCGAATTACAAGATTTAGTGGACAAAGTCACCAAGTATGTTCACGATCATAAATTCACCATCGATGCCATTGTCCCCATCCTGCGAGGTGGCAATATTCCCGCGACCTTTCTGGCCTATTCTCTGAAAGTATTAACAATACGCCCAGTCCAGTACAAGTATTTTTTTGTACCTGGCAAATGTGAACTTCGTAGACTTCTCGGCCTCAGCTCTCACGACTTCTCCACTCCCAACCCCAATATTATTTTGGTGGAAGGCAATCATTGCTATGGCAACCAAGCAAAATATGCGGCCCACGATATAAAGCAACTCTTTCCTCAATCCCATATCATCTACGCTGCATCCAATATGGATTATAAAAATCAAAATGTTGTCATTGACGCTGAAGTTTCCTTATATGGCCGTCTCACTAACTGCTGCAAGGAACTTTCTGACGCAGAATGTCGTAGACATGGCATTATCAATGGATACACATCCGAATTACTTTTCCCATGGGAGAGCATAGACGAAGAGTGGGGGATTGTTGAACTGAAACAAACGCCCTTCATTCACGTAGAAGAGTTAAGAACCAACTCTCCACTCGTTGCCGAATACCCACTATGAAAGACTTGGTAGCTGAGAGCATTCGGTTGTTTAGCGATATTGGTTTTTACCGTCCGCGCCAATTCCCCACTTTTAACTATACCAACTCAATTTTTCGTGATGAGTGGTACAACTACCTAATTCCTCAGCGTGAGCCCCAGGCTCTCGACTGGCCAGCAGCTTCGGAGCTGATCCTGAGTGAAAAACAACGCAACTACAATCTTTCTTTCTACATTGCCGACTCCCAAAAAACACTCTATGAAAATTATTTTGCCCAACACGGTCACAATCAGGAAATAGGTTCAGAGGTTTACAAATGTACTTCTTTAGCTCACCCCAGTGACCCTGTCGGCCGGATGATTTTAATCAACGATACACTTCTTCCACAGTACACTGCTTTTGGTCAAACCTGTTTCCCCGAATGGTCCAATA
>CAZBFT010000105.1:0-2098 GCA_964491465.1 uncultured Pseudomonadales bacterium | reverse complement strand
CACCTAGCTCGATGGCGATGGTTTGTTCGGTGAAGGAGATTGTACAAGAGCCAACCTGGGTGGGCTTGAGCTTGAGGGTGGCGAGCGGCCCACTCCCGCTGACGCCTCCCGCATCGGGAGGGGGGGCGAAAGCGAAAGTGATGTGTCCGTTTTGGACTTTGACTGAAGCAAGGACGTTGGGCAAAAAGGTCCCGGGGGTGATGGTGGGAGTGCCACAGCCGGCTGAGTAGGCAAGGTCGGCTTGGACGCCGTTTAGTTTGTGAGTGCCGCTACTGGCAGTGAGGGTGAGAGTGGTTTCGGTATTGGGGGCGAGAGTCATGGTCGCGGGTTCGAGAGCAAGAGTAATAGTCCCGCCGGCGGTGCCGATTTGGTTGATGGAGAGAGGCGCGCGGGGAAGGGGGCGCGAGTACCACCAGATGACTCCGAGGATGATGACGCCAAGTGTAACCACCGGAAACGTAAGCCAAGAATAGCGACGATAGAGGGAATACTTGGACTTTTTGCGCATAGGCTAATTATGGACTAATTTTGCTGTAGTTGGCAACAAATAGATTGTAGTCGAAAAGATCGACTTTGTTGTTATGGTCCAGGTCTCCCAGCAATCCGGCGCCGCTTGTACCGTAGTGAGTGACGAAAAGATTGTAGTCGAAAAGATCAACCTTTTTGTCTCTGGTCAAGTCGCCCAGATTGTAGACGGTAAGGAGGATGGGATCAGCTTTTTTGAGTGAGTTGCCGGTAGTGCTGGTGGCGGCGACAAGGGTGTTTGGGCCAAAGTTAAGGCTATGGGAACCCAGGGCCAGAGTTTTGAGGGTCAGTTTGCCGAGTGTCCCCCAATTGGTGCGGCCGCCGGAGTCGGGGGGAGACGCCAGGGTGGTGGTCACTTTGCCGCCGGCGATCACGGGGGAAGCCAGATAGTTGGGGAGATAATCGGTTTTTTCGAACTTGAGTACCTGCAATTTGGTAGGGTCATAGGTGAGCTCGAGTTGGACAGCAGTAATATGATCGATTCCCGCTTGGGCGTTGATGTCGAGCGTGAGAGTATCGCCTAGGTATGGGCTAGCCGGAGCCGGTGAGGCTTCGAGGGTGATTGTGCCAGCAGGAGTGATTGCGTTGATATTCACGGGCTGGGTGGGAGCGCGGAGAAAGTAATATCCACCAAGGCCAAAACCGACAAAGGCAAAAATTAGCAGGCTGGCGAGATAGGCGTAGGTTTTCATGAGTTTTTGCCAAGTGTAGACTTAAGCCAACGGAGAAAACGGACAAAGAGCGATTGACGGGTGTCGGTAGGGGCGGGAATCGGAGATTCGCCGGTTTGATTGAGAACAGCGTAGTCCCAGTCTTGCTCAGGGAGGAAACTGGGAGTAGCTTGAGGAGTAGGAGTGGGGTGAATGGCTTCGCGAGTGGTCGCACTGGCTTCGACTTGGATGCTGGCTGAACTAGCGGAGCGGAGCGCATTACTATTGTCACCGACGGCGGCGACGAGCGTGTTGCTAGTAAATGTGAAAGCGGAGTTGCCAGCGCGTTTGGGAGAGAAGCGGAGGGTGGCAACGGTGCCGGAACCATTTTTACCTCCTGAATCGGGGGCGACGGCATAGACAAATGAGATTTTGCCGTTATCAATTTTTGGGTTGGCGAGGGTGACGGAGAAAAAGTCGCCGCGAGAGATGTCGGGAATTTGAAGTGAGGTTGGGTCGTAGGTCAACTCGATGGCCACGGCCGAAACCTTGGTTTCGCCAGCGCTAATTTGGAGGTTGACGGTGGCAGTTTGGTTGGGAGCGATGAGGGGGGAGGTAAGGCTTAGATCGACGGTGCCGGTAGGGGCTTGTGCGACTTCGTTGATCGTGACGGGAGTAGGCTGGGGAAGTTGGGAATAGACATAGTAAATGGTACCTACAGCCACAAAGGCGATAAACCCAAGAGTGCGGGAGGAAAGATGATGGGGAGTGCGATGTTTTTTTGTGCGCATAAGTTGATCGTAGAGTTATCGTCCGTAGTTTGCAACTAGCATGTTGTAGTCAAAGATGGTGTAGCGAGTGCCAAAACCAGCAACTAAGGCGTTGTAATCGAAAAGGTTAATGTGGCCGTCGCCAGTAAGGTC
>CAZBFT010000104.1:834-2103 GCA_964491465.1 uncultured Pseudomonadales bacterium | reverse complement strand
AAGTCAAAATCGGTGAGGCAAAACGACTCTTCTTGTAATAATCCCTCACCTTGGCCGCCAACACCGCATACTTCACCTTAATTTCCTTTTCCCTTTCCCTAATACTAGTTTCCAGATCCTTAATTCTCGTTTCTGACTGCTTGATCTGCGCACTAATCCCATCCAGTTGTTTTTTAAGCTTGGTGACCTCCGATTCGAGCGGGGTTGTAGCATTCACCGACAGCTCCATTTGGTGCTGAAAATCAGCTATCGACCGGCCCAAACAATCATATAATGCATCGCCAGACTGACTGCTACAATCCTCGGCAAATACTCGAATGGGTTGTGTTACAATTACCCTCAAGAGTAAAGCCGTACATCCTATGAAAAAAAGCTTCTTCCACTTCATAACTTTTTCTGCAGTTTTCATCTTAACATGGATTGTCACACCTACGCCGGCTCACGCTCTTTGCGATGTCACTTCTGCTGCCAACCGCACAATTCCTTGCAATGTGAATGGGGTCCAATACTATTGCGATACCAATCCTGCATGCCAAACATTAAAAGGTAATACCTCCGGCACCACCAATGCTGGTGCAGCAAGCCAGGGTTTCAAACCCGAAGAATGCGACGGCAATACCGGTATCCAAACCGCCCTAGGTTGCCTCCACTACAAATCAGAGGGCGGTGCCTTTACCAGAGATTTATTCACCCTCCTGGCTGGTATCGCCGGTGCCATCTCTCTTGTCATTATGTTGATCGCCACCATCCAAATTATGACCGGCGGTGACAACGCCGAACAGGTCAAAAAGGGCAAGGAGCTCTTTACCGGCGCCATCACCGGTCTTCTCTTTATTATTTTCTCAGTCACTCTCCTCAAACTTGTTGCTGGTGATATCATCAAATTACCAGGATTCAACTAAGGATAACTATGGCCGATTTTGTTGACTACGATGCTCTCAATAGTGCCTTAGGCAACACTGCCCCTCAAGACGTAGGAGGTATTCTAACCAAAATCCTCCCCATTCTCCTTTCCCTTGCTGGTCTTATCCTCCTGGGCATGCTCGTCTTTGGTGGATTTACCATGCTAGCTGGTGCCGCCGACAAAGAATCTCAAGAAAAAGGTAAAAAAATGGTCACCAGCGCCCTCTCCGGCTTTGCCATCATCTTTCTCGCGTTCTGGATCGCCCAGCTCCTCCAGGTCATCTTCAACATCAACATTGTGAGTTAGTTTTCCGTGCGAGCGACTAGGTGCAGGCGTATATTCTTTTTGCGCAGTGTAGCCAGAGC
>CAZBFT010000104.1:0-824 GCA_964491465.1 uncultured Pseudomonadales bacterium | reverse complement strand
TATCGCCTCGTCCAACTTCTCCGGCGTAAAGTCGGGGAAAAGCGTCTCAGTAAAGTACCACTCGCTGTACGCTGCTTGCCACATCAAAAATCCGCTCACTCTCTGCTCTCCCCCCGTCCGTATCACCAGGTCAGGATCCGGCATTCCCGCCGTATCCAAATACTTTTCAAACTCCTCTCCTCCCTTGGCTACTGCTCGCTTGATCTCATCCCTCCCACCATAATTTAAGGCGAACGTCACAGTAATTTTGTCATTCCCCTCGCTCGCTGCCATCGCCTTTTTCATCCCTTCTTGGATATCCGGCGCAAACCGACTAATGTCGCCAATTAACTTGAGCCTTGCTCCTTTTTCGATAAACTTCTGTACTTTGGTCATTAAAGCCTTGCGAAATAGGTTCATTAGACCACTCACCTCATCCTGTTCCCTATTCCAGTTCTCGGTGCTAAACGCCCACATGGTCAGGTACCTGATCCCCAGCTCTCCTGCCCGCTCAATCAATTTTTCCACCACCGAATCGATCGCTTCCGCGTGTCCCGCAATTGCCACCAGTCCCCTCTTCCTCGCCCACCGCCTATTGCCGTCCATAATAATCGCCACGTGTTGTGGGATTTTCGATTTATCAATCATATTTTTCTAGAATAAATGATCCTCTATCAATTTTGTCCCTTCCCCCACACCACACTCAATTATTGTCTTAATTCCTGCGACTGAGCCCAATGCCAATTTCACGCTCTCCAAATCTTCCTCCAGACAAACTATGTGTACGTGTGGCCCCGCATCTACTGTAAAAAATGCCTCCACTCCCCTCTCGCGTAACCTATACA
>CAZBFT010000103.1:0-2129 GCA_964491465.1 uncultured Pseudomonadales bacterium | reverse complement strand
AAGGCGGGTGGAGCGGCAATTGTGGGGACCGGCCGGAGCGACTACCCCAACCAAGTGAATAATTCGCTGGTTTTCCCGGGACTGTTTAAGGGACTGTTGACTTCGCACGCGGTCAAAGAGACAGTAGGGGTAAGGCAAGCGGCGGTAGCGGCACTGGCTAACTTTATAGAACCTACTATCGAGAAAGTACTCCCCAGTATGTTTGATCCCGGCCAGGCCGACGCAATTGCTCAGTCAGTTGTTGCAGCGGTAAAGAGAGAGGGGTTAGTCAGACAAGTGAACTAAAGGAGAGTAGGACTTGGATCAAAGGATGGGCGGCGAGGGGTAAGGGATATATATTGCAGTGAAAAGTGCCAAAGTGACACAGTGGCACTGTCAGATACGTGTGGTATAGTTGAACGGCGTAAATTGGTATAAGTTGTTGGGAGACTATTTTTATGAAACAAGCAATTACCCAGTACCTGATGGTCGTACTTTTGATTGTGGGAGCTTACTTTTTGGGGGTTTACAAAACTAAAACCGAGTTTTTGGAAAAGGGAGTAACCGGCCAAGTAGCCCAAGTACAGCCAGGCCAACAGCAAACCACGCCCACAACCGTAGACCTCAAGCAAATCCAGGACTAGTTTGATGATAAACATATCACTTTTGGCAAAAAGAATGCGGATTTGATCATTGCGGAGGTATCTGATCCATCTTGCCCGTTCTGCCATATCGCCGGCGGGCTTCACCCTGAGCTAAATAACCAGAGTACACAGTTTAAAATGGTGGCCGATGGTGGGACCTATGTGCCGCCAGTACCCGAAATTAAGAAATTAGTAGACGAGGGTAAAGCGAGCTTTATTTTTCTTTATGCGCCAGGTCACGGGAGTGGGGAAGTGGGGACCCAGGCGATGTACTGTGCGTATGAGCAAGACAAGTTTTGGGAAGCGCACGACGCGCTCATGACCAAAGCTGGATACGACCTACTAAATAACGAAGTGAAGAATGACCTGACCCAGGCAAACAAAGTAGTGAGTTTGATCGGAAACAAAGTGGATGGGAATAAATTGCAGAAGTGTCTGGACAGTAAGAAATACGCCAACCAGCCGGCCGAGGATACTGCATTTGTGCAGGCCTTGGGGTTTGGTGCAACTCCTACTTTCTTTGTGAACGACAAAGTGGTGGAGGGGGCACAAGGCTGGAGCGCGTTTGAACCATTAATTTAATTGTTTTGACTCACTTTTTCGTTCGGTGTACCGTCACACGAAAAAGACGGCGTTCTCGCCTGCTGGCGATCCGCCTCGAACTCGCGCCAGTCGCGCTGCGTAAACTTTTTCGTTGTGAGATACACCTGCACCAAATGTTCGCCAAGATCTATATTTTTCGTGCTCCAATATATTTGAGTGTATTAAATGGTAAAATATCCACATGAGATTGATATTGTTTGTAGTAGTTTGGATAATGGCGAGCTTGGCACCGGTCCGAGCGCAAGTGGTGCCGCCGGAGGCAACTTTGTCTGGAGAAGTGGCTACGCCGGCAGGAATTGTTGAGCCTTTGGCCAGCCCCAAGCCGGATATCACCCAGCCGACACAGGAAGTTAAGAACAAGCTTGAGGCGGTGCTGATAGAAAATCCTGTGGGGACGCTCTCGTGGAACAACTTTTTGCGTTACGCGGTGACCCGGGCGGTAGTAAAAGGGGTACCGGTGAACACGGTGGTGTTGATTTTGCTGTTCCCGCTGGTGGTTGCGATGGTGGCGGCGGCCAGGCATTTGGTTGGAATCCGCGGAGCGGGGATTTTGACCCCAGCCCTTTTGTCGGTGGCATTCTTGGCGACGGGGATTTGGGCAGGAGTGGTATTGTTTACCATAATCTTATTGGTGACGGTGGTAGCTAGGACTGCGCTCAAAAAACTGAAACTGCAGTACTTGCCGCGCGTGTCACTGTTACTCTGGGTAGTGTCGGCGGGGGTGTTTGCGACTTTGCTGACTGCCTCTTACTTTGATGTAAGTCCGCTGACTAGTGTGGGAATTTTCCCAATTTTGATTTTGATGCTTTTGGCCGAGACATTTATTGATATTCAGCAAGGGAGGAGTAGCAATGAAGCGAGGGATTTGATCGTGCAGACCTTTATCCTAGCGATGATTTCGTC
>CAZBFT010000102.1:0-2195 GCA_964491465.1 uncultured Pseudomonadales bacterium | reverse complement strand
TTCCGAAAAATATGTGGCCTATGGTCTCAAGACTCCAGAGGAAATCATGACTAAATACAATGCAACTAGCCCTGGCGGAGCCTGGGCTAAAGGCGTCAATCAGTTTCTCGAGGAGCTCCAGACGGGTAATTGGTAAGTCGAAGATCCTGAGCTTGTCGGAGGATTGACAATCCTATAGTCTGTGGTAATATCCGCAGACTATGAAACAAATTCTTGGTTTTGTTATCGCCTTGATTCTACTCTCCACATCTGGTTCAAATCCGGTTTTCGCCGCGGACTTCGACACTCGCGCTGCCCAGATGCACACAGTGCTCACCAAATATCACTCGCCAATGATAGGCCTAGAAGGAGTGATGATTGCCACTGCCGAAAAGTACGGCTTGGACTGGACTCTTCTGGCAGCTATCGCCGGGACCGAAAGTAGTTTTGGCCGCCGCATGCCTGCCAACTGTATCAATCCTTATGGCTGGGGTGTCTATGGCAGCAACAAGCTTTGTTTTGCCTCTTTCGAAGCGGCCATTGAGGGAGTAGCCTCTGGTTTATCGCGCAAATACAACACCACTTCCCTCGAGACAATCGCCAAAACCTACAACAAAGTTAGTACCGCCGGCTGGATTAGCCATACTGGCTACTTCATGCGTAAGATCAAAACTGCGGCAATCCCTGTCTCTGCGCTTCCTGTTGAGCTATAATAATTTCACCCCTGCTCAGGTGGTGGAATTGGTAGACACGCTAGCCTTAGGAGCTAGTGCCGTTAAAAGCGTGTGGGTTCAAGTCCCGCCCTGAGCACTAGTCCTCTGCACATCGACCCCGCGTTAGCGGGGCCGAGAAATGCCTCCAGACGCGCAGCAGTCTGGGAGACGCCTCGGCACTCTTATGGTGTTATAATGCCGGTAATTATGACTGCTTCTCAGATTAAATCTGCCAGTGACGGCGCCATCCAGTTTGAACTAACTGTGACCAAGACAGCGCTCGACCAGGCATACCAAAAAGCTCTCCAGGAGTTAGCCAAAACTGCGGAGATCAAAGGCTTCCGCAAAGGCAAAGCCCCGCTCAATCTAGTCGAAGCCCAGGCGGACAAATCCAAACTACTAAGCCACGCCCTCGAACACGCGCTTCCTCCTCTGTACACCGAGATTATTACTACCAACAAATTACATCCCCTGATCGAGCCCCACATTACTCCCAAGTCCATGAAGGAGGGGGAGGACTGGGTTTTTACCGTCCAGACTGCTGGACTTCCAGAGTTCAAGCTTGGTGACTACCAAAAATACCTCAAAGCCGATCTCGCCGCACACGACAAGGCTCACCCTCATGACGTCAAAGCCAAACCAGAGGAAATTCGCGACCACAAGCTTGGAACTATCTTTGACTCCTTACTTAAGCACACCCAGGTCAAAGTCGCCAAAATATTGGTAGAAGAAGAGGCCAAATCTGCCCTTTCTCGCCTTGTAAACCAGCTCAGTAGTCTCAAACTCAAGGTTGAAGATTATGCCAAATCTATCAAGAAAACGACCGATGAGTTGGTGGTCGAGTACCAAAAAACCGCCACAACCAACCTCCAGCTGGAATTTATCCTCCAGGCGATCATTGCCGACCTCAAACCAGAGGTCAAAGAGACCGACCCCTACAAAAAATACGCGGCTGAAAAAAAAGCGGCCATTGACTTTTTGTCTGGATTATAGGATAATTCGGCGCAAATATGGCATTCGATCCCTTCAAAAATTTCAAGCCAATCAACGCTAAGCCTACGTCCAAACCCAAAATCCCCACGACCAGGTCCGATAACTTCGTGGAAGGAATTCGCGACATTGGCAGTAACACTCTAAATTCGCTGAAAAATGACGTCGTCAAAGGCACCGCTCAGAGCATTTTTGACCAACTCTTGGGAAGTACCAAATCAGGCCAGGCTCCTAGTACCCCCGACCAGACCACCAATCCCAGCCTGGAGGCCATGATTGCCGAAAGGGAGGCTGCTGCCGCCAACGAAGCACGCCAGCAAGAGCGCGCTTTCCACCAGCACAAAGCTCAAGAATCTCAAGTTCTCTTTAGCCTCTCCGACGAAAAAGTCCGGAAAGAAATCGACGGTGTGCGCCAAGAACTCGCCATGTTGGTCAAAACCATGGGCCAGGTTGAAAAACAGGTCGAAATGGCTATCATGGACAATATCACTGACGGCGGCGTCTACCATCTCA
>CAZBFT010000101.1:0-2211 GCA_964491465.1 uncultured Pseudomonadales bacterium | reverse complement strand
CCGCATCAACTCTCCCTCTACCGATGGAGCCGGCTACGCCTCACGCGAAAGTACCCTCCCCCCACCCGAGCTCATCGTCAATGTACTCGACAACTCCCTCCCCACACCCATTCCCAGTCCCTCTCCCACTCCATTGCCAAGTTCGCTTCCAGCTCCCTCTCCCGATCCCACCCCTACTCCCACCCCTGCTCCCACGACCCTCACTATCCCCATCTCCGAAGATACCACTGTCAAAAGCGCCTATCCCACCCGCAACTACGGCACAATCGCCGACCTCCGGCTCGACGCAAGTCCCTCAATCCATACCCTCCTCAAATTTAACGTCGGTGGCACTAGCGGACGACAGATTCAACGCGCCACGCTCCATCTTTTTAATGTAGACGGCTCACCCCAAAGCGGCAATTTTTACACTACCGCCAATACTTGGGCCGAATCCACCGTCACTTGGGACACTGCCCCCACCGCCGGCTCTCTTATATCCTCCCTCGGCTCTACCTCTGGAACAGTAACTAGCCCCATTGAATACACTGTCGATGTGACCCCCGCCGTAACCGGCGATGGCAGCGTCAGTTTCAAAGTAATCAATACCTCCGCCAACATCGCCACCTTTATCTCCAAAGAAGGCACAACCGGCCAAACTCCCTACCTAGTAGTCGAAGTCCAGTAAAAGTCCTCTCAGTCAATGAAAGTGAGTGCACAACCAGTTTTATCCGCCCGTCCCGTTCGCCCGATCCGGTGGATATAATCAGCATAAGTTTCCGGCAGCTCGTAGTTGATCACATGCGTCACACTGTCGATGTCCAGCCCTCGCGCCGCTACATCGGTAGCTAACAATACCTTAACTTGATTACTCTTGAATGCGGCCAGTGCCCGCTGTCGTTGCGACTGAGATTTGTTACCGTGAATTGCGGCGGCCGCAAATCCCCGCTCCATCAGCGTCCGCGACAACTTTTCCATCCCGTGTTTAGTTCTCCCAAACACCAGCACCTTGTCAAAACCGGGTTGAATCAGTAGGTCGTGCAGTACGTCAATGCGGTTCCGCCCGTTTAGCCGGATTACATCTTGATCCACGCTTTCACTGGCTCGCTGGGACTGCACTTGAATAGTCACCGGGTCGCGCAAAAACTCTCTCGCGATTGTCTTGGCTTTGTCATTCATGGTCGCCGAGAAGAATAATCCATGCCGCACCCGTGGCAGCTCGTGTACAATCTCGCGCATTTCATTCACAAATCCCATGTCCAGCATCCGGTCCACCTCATCCAGCACAATCGTGGCATATTCTGGCAGTCTCAATTCTCTCCGCTGGACCAAATCCCTGATGCGTCCCGGTGTCCCCACCACAAAATTTGGCCGACGTCTCAGTTCCCTCACCTGCCGGTTGATATCCACTCCTCCGATCACCATCGTAAAATTGCAATTTAGGCCTCGCGCATAGCTCCGCCCCTCTTCTATGATTTGTCCCGCCAGCTCACGGGTCGGGGTAATGATTAGCACTTTTTGCGCTACGTCCTTGGTTACTTTGTCCAAAAGTGGCAAGAGAAACGCGGCGGTTTTCCCGGTCCCGGTGCTGGCCAGTCCGATCACATCCCGTCCCAAGAGTATTTCCGGGATCACTTGGTCCTGAATCGGTGTTGGAATTAGATAACCCTTGGCTACTACATTACGCTTGATCGTCTCGTGGATGGGGAAATCGGCAAATTGGTGCTGGGACGTATATTCCCTCCCCTCTTTGGGCTCGGCTTTCTTTACCAGTATCCGTGGGTCCACCTGCATATACTTAATTTTATTTCCTCCCCTGCCACCTCCAAAACTAGATCTGCCACCGCGGCCACCCGCATGACTCCGTTCATTTCTCTGGCGGAACCCGCCAAAATTTCCTCGTCTTAAAGACATATTGACCTTCTCGCTTTGTAGGAAAGACCCCAGACCCCGTATCACTACTGTCCAAAATCTCGTAAGCCTACACGGCACAACTATTACTATCCACTACTATAACACAACGGCTCAGTTTAATCAAATTATAGGACAGTCATTACTCTCATTTTGCCAAGAACCAGGTTCCATTTACCCCATCGCCCAAAGTATCACCGACTTTTCGGTCCTGATAGTAGTAGTAAAGCGGCATCCCGTTGAGAGTGTATTGCTTGGTTCCGTCTTCACGGATGATCGTCCCTAGACCGTCTCCCTCCATCACTTCTCCCTCCATTAGGT
>CAZBFT010000100.1:0-2256 GCA_964491465.1 uncultured Pseudomonadales bacterium | reverse complement strand
GGCCGGACTTTGAGTAAAGATGCAAAGGAGGCCAAGTACATTAATTCGCCAGAAACAAGCCTGTACCACAAAAGTCGGATGTTGTACGGATTGTGGGAAAACCGGGAAGCGATCCGGAAAGCCGACCGATTGGTATTGGTCGAGGGAGAGCTGGATGTGATCCCTAGTTGGCAGGCAGGAGTCAAGGAGGTGGCGGCTATTAAAGGCAGTGCGTTCACCGAGGAGCATGCCCAGTTAATCAGTCGCTACAGCCGCAATGTACTGATGTCACTGGACGCGGACTCGGCGGGACAGGAGGCGATAAAAAGAGCGGTGAATATAGCAGAAAAGATTGATTTGAGTATAAGAGTTGTACAAATCATTGGGGGGAAGGATCCGGGGGATGTGGCGACCGCCAACCCGCGGGCGTGGCGCGAAATGGTGGCGGGCAGTGTGCTGTATTGGGATTACTTGATTGACACGGCAGCGGGGAAAATTGACCCGAAAAGTGGCAATGGGGCGGAGGCGATCTCCCGAGAAGTGGTGCCGGCGCTAGCGCTGCTTGGGAACGCGGTGATGAGAGCACATTACGTCAGCAAACTTGCCAAGGTACTGAATGTACCGGACGACTCAATTTATGAAGAAATTACGCGGATCGGGAAGAAAAAAGAGCTGTCTTACCTCAAAGAAACGGTCAGCCGTATCGAGCAGGGGGCCAGTAATCGCAGTGAAGAGGTAGCTTTATATCTTTTGGCTTTGGCATTGCAAGACTTTCGGGAACTGAAGGAAAAAATACCCAAAGTAGAACCGGAGTGGATCGGACACCCGGCGGCGCGCAAGATCATGACGAGTTTGATGGGTTGGCCGGAGCCGGAATTTAAAATCGCGGAGTTTGCCAAAAAACTTCCGGACGAACTACAGCCAACCATTGACCAGGCTTATTTGCGCGACTTGAGTGTGGTTAAAGAGGTAGAAAAAGAGTGGGAACGCACAGTACAGGAGCTAGAGGAGGGATATGTGCGAGAGAAATTGAAGGAAGTCACGGCGCAGATCGGAAGGGCTGAAAAGGGAAATACAGATGAGCTAGCTGGTCTTACCGAGCAATTTGGGTTATACTCCCGGAGATTGACAGAGCTTTCTAGGTAGGGAAATGGGACTAGATGAGGTAAAATAAACATATGGTCAAAACTCAAAACCAAAAAGCAAAACTGAAAACGGCGACTGTACCGGCGAAAAAGGTGACGACAAAACCAACCAAAAAACTGGCAGCCAAGCCGGAACGGAAATCAAAAGACAAATCTGGGAAGTTGGGGAAAAAGGCCAGCGAAGCCGTAAAAGTTGTCAAAACCAAAGAAGAGTTACAGCAAGAGGGAATGGGCGACAACCGACGCAAAAAAATCCGAGAATTAGTTTTGCGGGGGATGTCGCAGGGTCACGTGACCCAAGACGATATTTTGGTCCTGTTTCCCGATGCCGAACACTTTGTACAAGAATTGGATGATTTGTATGACGAGCTATTACTCAAAGAAATAGACGTCTTTGAGAGTGTGTCCGAAGGGGAAACCGAGGGGGGAGAACACGAGGCGTCGGATTTGGAGAAAGAGCTAGAGGTATTGTCCGCGCTAGACTCACGTGCGATTAGCGACCCGGTACGGATGTACTTGCGCGAGATCGGGCGGATCCCGCTACTCACCCGTGACCAGGAGATCGACTTGGCCCAGCGGACCGAGGCGGGGGACATGAAAGCCAAAGAAAAGTTGACCTCGTCCAATTTGCGGCTGGTGGTGTCAATTGCGAAAAAATACATTGGCCGGGGGATGAGCTTCCTCGACTTGATCCAAGAGGGGAATAAGGGACTGATAAGGGCAGTGGAGAAATACCAATGGAAAAAGGGCTTTAAGTTTAGTACCTACGCCACTTGGTGGATCCGCCAGGCCATCACTCGCGCCATCGCTGACCAGGCCCGCACCATCCGTATTCCCGTACACATGGTGGAGACAATCAATAAATTGATCAGGATCAGCCGCAAACTAATGCAGACTTTGGGACGCGAACCCCTGCCGGAAGAGATAGCCGAAGTGATGGAGATCACCCCGGACAAGGTGCGGGAGATCTTAAAGATTTCACAAAAAACCACCTCGCTCGAGACTCCGATCGGTGACGACGAAGACAGTTACCTGGGTGACTTTATTGAGGACACCAAACAAGCATCGCCATACGAGCTGACTACTCAGCGGCTGCTGCGCGAAAATATCGAAGAGGTGTTGTCGGGACTGT
>CAZBFT010000099.1:0-2270 GCA_964491465.1 uncultured Pseudomonadales bacterium | reverse complement strand
TCAACCATTCAACGCAATACAAAAATATCATCTACTAACACTTAATCAAGACGCCACACTGGAATATTGTTATTACTATAAAGCGTATTTCGAATATCTCCCAATACATTTCTGATATCCTGCCTAGTTTCATTTGCCAAACTCGTCAGATTTTCCATCAGCTCCATTACATCTTCTTCCTGGATACCCATCGGGAGATACATTCCTCTTTGACCATCCGTAGTACTGATATATAAGATCTTTTGCCCACCCAACATTTTCTTAGTTAGATATAACGAACCTGACCTGGCAATAATCTCATTTAACCTAGCAGTAAAAAACCACCCACCACTCTCTTCTTCCAGATCCTTGATTTCACGTATCCACGGCGCTTCTTTCAATCTCATATCCGACAACCCCTCGTCAAACTGTTTAAAGTTAGGGTCTGCATACGGTATTTTCTCAGACCACCCGAGATCATCTAAACTATTTTTAACTGCTTTCTCTATTCTCACGCCATTTGCCATTCTGGCATTTTGGCCGTAGGCAGCAGCCAGCCTCGCGTTAAAATCTGCCCTGATTAATTCCATTTTCTGTTCATATGCCTCTTCCGATTTGACTGCCGCATCGATATCCCAACTCTGGCCATGCGATTCGTAGTTACAGGCATCCCTATGCTGCTTAAACCTAATGGCTGTTACGATTAATTCCCATGCCGCTATAGCCAATACTCCCCAATCAAATTCCGAAAAATGCTCCCCACTGACTACCAGATCATTTACTGCCTCTGTTGCGGCCATCTGTGCAAACCCCGCCAAACCACCCCAGGCAATATCCCACTTTGTGTGTTCCCTCTTCGTAAAGTTAGACCCACAAGAAAAAAATAGCATTAAAAATCCAAGCATCTCAACTAGAGTCATCTTGCCATTACTAAAAAAAGCTTCTGGAGCCATAACCATCTCCGTGACAACTGCCGCCCCACCCTCACCTTAACTATCTATTGACCGCCATCACTACTCCAAATACCAACAGTCCCAATCCGAGTGTCACACCTTGCCGCCAACTCAGTTTTTTCCACTCCCCAAATCCCCACAGCGCCGCGGTAATAGTCACCAGCACTATCACCACCCGCCGCAATATACTCGCAACTCCCAGGGGAGCAGTAGTCAGCAAGCCGACGTACCACCACGCACCCCATCCAAATAATAATCCTTGCAGTACTCCCCAACCCCAGTTTTTTACCCCCTTAGGTAGCCCCTGTTTACTCCACATCACATATCCCAATCCCCCCACTACCAGTCCCGCAAACTCCCAGAGCATCGCCACTGTCGGAGAATAATGTAAACTAGCCACCGCCCACTTGGATTGGATGTTAGACAAAGATATAACCATTGCGCTCCCAACTAGCATCCACAGCCACCTTCTCCCTTTTCCCACTTGCTTCACAATTTTTTCTCCACTCTTGGGTGCTCCATACCACGCCATAAGAACAAGCGTCGTAATTAGCGCCCACGTATTTATCATGCCCTGCCAATTGCGGATGTCAAAGTAATGCCACTCACCAAAGAAAAATCCGGCCATAAGAACAATCAACAGCTGCGAAAAAGGATAGCTAAACACCGCCGTTGCCGCCATGTGCTCCCGCTGGGCCGCAAAGTAAGCGGCAATCGAAACCGATTCCATGACTCCCATCACCAAAAATAACGCCATCGGCCACTCAAAACGAAAGTTGCCTTGCCAAATATAAACTACCGCCACCATTGCCAATGTTGTCACGTCCCGGATCACCCCGCTCTGAAAAGCACTCATATGCCGAGTCTGTCTCTTCCCTATCGTCTGCGACAACCCAGAAATGATTCCCGTTAATGCTACCGCAATCTGCCACATCTACCTATTCTAACCTACTTCTCTGCCCACCACCTTCGGTATGGTGCTCCCGTTTCGCCCCACTTCTTCCCCGCTACCACGTCAAACTCTCGAACTTTAGCAAATCCGGCTTTGGTAAATAACTGCCGGTAATATGGTACACTCCAGCATCGTCTCACCAGGTGCTCGTCCGCCTGAAAAGTGCCTGGTCGATTCGCGTTTATTGGTGCCTTCTCCTGGTCATCACCATATCTTGTGTGCTCGTATCGTCCATCTACCACGGTCGAAACTATCGCCACACCCTTCTTTTGCAAAATCCTCTCAATGTGTTTCATCATCACCTTGTTCTGTCTATCATCCTGATTAAAGTTGAGCCGAAAATCATTGATTACCATCCCCACACTCTCGTCACGCAGTTTGCTCTC
>CAZBFT010000098.1:0-2316 GCA_964491465.1 uncultured Pseudomonadales bacterium | reverse complement strand
CTCTTGCATTCCGGCTTTTCCCGCCGCCAAGCTTTAATCAACAATGTTTTGGTTTCGCTTACTTCGATCCTGGGTGGAATCCTAGGGTTTTTCGCCAGCCACGCAATGACCGCCTTCGCCCAAATTCTGATCCCGATCGCCGCCGGGGGATTTATCTACATTGCCGCCGCCGACCTAATCCCAGAACTAAAAAATGAGAACTCCGCCAGGCGCACCGTCGCTACAGTCATCACTTTTTTCCTTGGCATCGCGATTATGGCCCTCGTGAAAGATTGAATACATCAAAATAGCTCAGAGTGTATAATAGCTCCTATGCAAATGCGCATCCACAAATTTATGAGCCTTGCTGGAATCGCTTCGCGCCGCGCCAGCGAGGATTTGGTACTACAAAAAAAGGTGCAAATCAATGGACACATCGCTAGGATAGGCGAGATCGTCGATCCCGAGCACTATAAAGTGACCGTTGGTGGCAAAGAGGTCCAAGCACCTACCGAATATGTCTACTATCTCCTGCACAAACCCCGCCAAGTGGTTTCGACAGCCAAAGATCCAGAGGGCCGCCGCACCGTCACTTCCCTTATTCCCGGTGGCACTCGCCTCTACCCCGTAGGTCGCCTCGATTATGACTCGGAAGGACTCATGCTCCTGACCAATGACGGTGAGCTAGCCCACCACTTGACCCACCCCAGTTTTGAAGTCGAAAAAACCTATCGGGTCCTGGTCAAAGGTGTCTTGCCCGATAAATCGGTTGGTTATCTGGAACAAGGTGTGACGATTGAAGGTGGGAAAACTGCTCCGGCCAAGGTCACAATTGTCGAGCGCCAAGAACACAACACTTGGTTCGACATCACCATCCACGAGGGCCGCAATCGCCAGATCCGCAAAATGTGCGAGGCTGTGGGCTACCCTTGCCTCCGCCTTATTCGCACCCGCCTCGGTCCCTACGAACTCGGTGATCTCGCCTCGGGTCAGTATAAGCAAGTTACCGCCCCCACCAATTGACTCTTAGCACTCGTTATTATAAACTGCTAAATTATGAACAAGACCATCTTCAGTAGCCTTCTCCCCGCCAAGAAAATGCCAAGCCACGTTGTGCCCCTAGTCCCCGTGCGGGAAGTCGTCGTGTTCCCGACCAATGAAATCGTGCTAACTTTTGGCCGCAAAGCCAGTCAAAGTGCCGTAAGCGCGGCCATGAGCAGCCCTACCAAACACATTGTGCTCTTTACCCAAAAAGATAGTAGCCAAGAAGATCCGGCGCTCGGCGACTTATACAAAGTGGGTACACTGTGTGCGGTCGAACGTACACTCAAATCCGATAACGAATTAAACGCCTTGGTCCGCGGCATCGCCCGGGTAAAAATAGATCACGTAGTCCAGGAAGAACCGCTCCAATTAGTCGAAGTGGTCGAGCTAGAAGAAATCGGTAATTCCGATCCCGAAACCCAAGCCGTTGCCCGTCACTTAACGAGCCAATTCAAAGACGCCGTAGGCATGGGCAAAACAGTCGAGTTCGTCAATTTTATGCGCCTGATGAGTGGTGTTTCCGCTTCCGAGCTGGCCGACCAAATCGCCCCCTCTCTCAATATTGGCACACCCGAACGGCAAAAATTACTCGAAGAAATAGATCTCAAAAAGCGGCTCTTTGCCGTCAACGATTACTTGGCCAAAGAGCTCAAAGTCCTCGAAATCGAGAAGAATATTGCCAGCAAAACCCAGGCTAAATTTAGCCAACACATGAAAGAAACGGTACTACGTGAAAGGCTGGAAACTATCAAGGCCGAGTTGGGAGAGAAAGATCCCGAGGATCAGGAACTAGACGATTTACACGACGCTATCCACAAGTTGGATATTCCCAAAAAGCACAAAGAGAAACTCCACAAAGAATTTATGCGGTTGGATCGCATGTCTGCCCACAATCCCGAAAGTGGATACCTCCGCACCTGGCTCGAAACTATTATCGACTTGCCTTGGGGCAAACTTAGTCCCGACAGAGTGTCTCTCAAAACCGCCGAAAAAGTCCTCAACGATGACCATTTTGGTCTCGAAGAAGTTAAAGAGCGCATCCTCGAATACTTATCGGTGATGAAGCTCAAGCGTGCCGCCGCCAAAAATAGCAACGGAGTCGCCCTCCCCACCATTCTTTGTTTTGTCGGCCCTCCCGGAGTAGGGAAAACCAGTCTGGGTAAATCTATCGCCCGGGCACTCAAGCGCCAATTTATCAAAGTAAGTTTGGGCGGGATCCGTGACGAAGCCGAAATCCGCGGTCATCGCAAAACCTATATCGGTGCCATGACCGGGCGCATTGTCGATGGCATG
>CAZBFT010000097.1:0-2349 GCA_964491465.1 uncultured Pseudomonadales bacterium | reverse complement strand
AAGCGGCACTCTCAAGTTTGGCAAACGCACCTACCGCAAAATTCAAATTATATGAGCTTAACCAAAAAGCAACGCAAAATCTGGATTGTGATCACCGCCATCTCCACGGTCGCCCTCCTCGCCATGTCCTTTGCTCCCTTCTTCGCCAGGTGATAAAACTGGTACAATTTAATTATGTACCTCATGTATATCGATGAATCGGGTGACACTATTCCCCTTACCCAATCAGGCAAAAAGCATCTAGTCCTCACCGGTTGCATAATTGCCGAGCAGGATTATCACCCGATTGAACAAAAATTCCGCGAAATTAAGCTTAAATACTACCAAAATCCGGTAATCGAAGTGAAATCAAACTTTCTACGCTATGCCAACCCAGACATCTCACTCAATTCACCACTTAAGCTTCATGATCGACAAAAATACAATGAACTTGAAAACGAAATCACTGCGTTTCTTCAAACTATTCAAAGCAAAATTATTACGGTTGCGATCAACAAGCAAGCCTATTGGCAACAATATCCTTCTCAAAATCCCTATGAAATTGCGTATATGTTTCTGCTTGAACGCTTTCAAAAATATTTAGAATACCAAAAACAACTTGGTATTTGCATCATCGATCCCCGAGAAGGGCAGGTGGAAAAACATTTCTTGGGAAATGAACTTACAGAGCTGCATGACAAAATGCGGTGGGACAACAATGGTATCTGGCATCAATGCCCCTTAGTCATCGAAAAATTACTTTTTTCGCAATCCGATAAAACCATTGGAATTCAACTTGCGGACTTATATTGCTATCCAATCTATCACATGTTCGAGTACGACAAAAAACCTGGTGAATATTGGCGATATGACGAAATCTGCCAAGCAAAACTACTCGAATATAATACTCGCACTGATGGGATTGGCTTAAAATATTTTCCTGAAATAACGAAAAAAGGCCTTAGATTCTACACCTAAGACCTTACTTTCGATGGGCGCAGGTTTCCCCGCGACCACCTATATAATCTAACAAACTACACAATATGTCAAGCAAGCTCATCGATTTACCCGGTGTAGGGGAAAAGACCGTCGCAGTCCTTAACAATCATGGTATCAACTCGGTCGACGAACTTTTACGCTACTACCCTCGCACCTACCGCCACTACTTGGCCAAAAGCGCCAAAACAGTCGAGATAGGAGAATGGGTGACACTGGTTGGCGCGGTCACCCGTCCGATCAGCCGCCACGCTGAACGTGTTACTACCCAAATAGCGATCTTGCAAGATTCTAGCGGCACTTTAACTTTACGCTGGTTTAACTCGCCTTTCCTCACGCGTTCAGTCAACCCCAGTAGTCCCTATCTAATCCGCGGCCGAGTTGAGACTTTTGCCGGTCGGCTCCAAATCGTGTCACCACAGTTGCTCAAAATTCCCATAAATTATTCTCATCAAAACGAACTTTTGCCCATTTATACCTCCCTCGGCACACTCAAATCCGGGAACTTGCGCAATCTTATCCATTCTGCCCTTACTCATGCCCCGCTCCCCCCCGATCCCCTCAGTCTAGAAATCCAAAATCGATACAGCCTCCTTGACCTCCCCACAGCTCTCCGCTTTGTCCACTTCCCCCCGGATTATGCGTCCCTCGAACTTGCCATGCACCGCCTCGGTTTCGACGAACTGTTTGCACTCCAACAAACCGCGCTGCAAAACCGCGACCTCACCCGTATCCAAACAGTCCCGCTCCACTGCGACACTGCCAAGCTGCAAAGCTGGATCGCTAGCCTTCCTTTCACTCCCACTTCTGCCCAGTCTCACAGTATCCAGGAAATTACCCATGACCTCTCGCTCGATGTCGCGATGCACCGGTTATTAGCGGGGGAAGTGGGAAGCGGCAAAACCTTGGTTGCGGCGGCAGCTACCTTAACAGTCCATTCTGCCGGAAAGCGCACTCTCCTCATGGCCCCCACCCAAATCTTAGCTGAGCAACTCTATACCAACTTCCAGTCTATGCTGGGAGACAATGCTGCCGATATCATTGTCGGTACCCAAGCTCTGCTCAGCCATGTAGATAAATTTAACAATATCGGCTTAGTAATCGTCGATGAACAGCATCGCTTTGGTGTCGACCAGCGCTTGCTGCTTACCGCTCTATCACCGGCACCCCACTTCCTCATGATGACAGCCACCCCCATCCCCCGTACGCTAGCCCTCAGTCTCTTTGCCCACCTAGACATTTCCCGGCTGGATGAGCTCCCGAGCAATCGTCTCCCCGTCAAAACCTACTACGTCGGTGAACCCAAGCGTACGGCTGCGTACGACTGGATTAAACAAGAAAAGACCGGCAAGAAGAATAGGGAGAAAGTTGTCT
>CAZBFT010000096.1:1810-2395 GCA_964491465.1 uncultured Pseudomonadales bacterium | reverse complement strand
CCGCGCAATCTGCTGATATAGTTCATTTTTCTGCCTCGGTATGTTCAAGTCCCCCGCCAACACAAACTCACCCTTCGTGGACAACCACGCAAGCAGTTTCGACACATGTTCACTTTGCGCTGGCGTCGGCAACCCATCGGGTGTCCAAGTAAAGTGAGTGGTCATGACTTGCATCCCGTTTGTCACTGCGGACAATACTACCGGTGCATGTACCCCTAGTCGTGGTGACACTCGGGGGATATTTTGCCTATTATGATCATCTGCATAAAATTCGTTGCTATCAGTTATTGGTGCACGCGATAAGATTGCTACCCCAAACACCCTCTTACCCTCCACAAATTTTTCCCCGCGCTGATCCCCCATACAATTAGGCGCAAAAACACAATACGGATACTCACTCCCCGCCAGCTCCTCAACTTTGTCCTCAAAACACTCCATGAGACACGCTACATCCGGCTTCTCTGCCGCCAGTAACGGCCTAATTTTGTCCAAATGTGCTTGCCCCAAAATGTTTACGCTTAATAGTTTCATATTTTGTTATACTACCACCATCGTCCAACTATGACCTTTTTTGACCAGGTTTAT
>CAZBFT010000096.1:0-1800 GCA_964491465.1 uncultured Pseudomonadales bacterium | reverse complement strand
TTTAGTTTATTTTATTTAAATTTAAATTCCGCCAGTGCGGTGTTTGACGATGGCTGTATTGCGGGGGGGGCATATAGCGCTACTACCGGACAGTATTGCTCGGTTCCGGGAGGAGATGAAATTCCTCGCTTTGTTTCTGAGCAAATCAAGTGCACCTTTATTGGGTCCAGCTTAAGTCAATTTTGTTATACTACCACCATCGTCCAACTATGACCTTTTTTGACCAGGTTTATCAGCTCACCCGCCAAATCCCCGTGGGCTGCGTAACTACTTATGGTGAAATTGCCCGCGCACTAGGCACCCGTGACCTGCCCGCATTGCCTACGGCAAAGCCGTTGCAGGCGGGTGCCCGCACTGTAGGTTGGGCTCTACATGCAAATAAAGACAGAAATACTCCCTGCCACCGTGTGGTAGACAGAGACGGCCGCCTCGCTCCCCACTACGCCTTTGGCGGCTCCCTGGAACAATACGCCAAATTAAAGGAGGAAGGTGTCACTTTCCTCGACCGGGATCACGTCGATTTGGTCAAACACCTCTACAATTTTCCGACCAACTGAACCACCGATTTTGGCACTCTCTTTTCCCACTCACTGCTCCCATTTCTGATTAGTTGGCGAATCTTTACCCCCTCCAATTCCTCTCGATTGAACAAACCAGTCTTATATATTGGAAATCCTGCTTTCCCCAGCAGCTCTGTTACCCACTCATTATTACTGACCACCACCACGTCCACTTTTTTTAGTTTTGCTCTACGTATCATTCGTTCTACGTTTTCGACCCACTCTGCATCATTTGGTACATCTGGAATTGCCACAACTTCTACCTGCGAGGATGATCCTTGCAGGCTCGGATCACTCATTACCAACCCAACCATCCGCTTACGCATATCATAATCCCAGGGATTGTTGTCCGTCCCACTCTCCTGACTACTCCCAATCCCCACAATCACCCTGTCAGCTATTTCCAAACATTTGTTTAGGCTATAAAGATGTCCGTTATGAAACGGCTGAAACCGCCCGATAAACAACGATACTTTATAAACCATTTGGCCAGCCATACCAACCATTATCCCTGACCAAGGTTGCCGCAGCAATACCCATCAACCCAATTAGCGCCTCCCAGTTTCCTTTCCTCGCACTCTCTTTCACTCCCCCAGAGTGTCCATTTAAGTGTTCAGACGTTATCCAGTGAACTTGATCAATTGCCCAAAAACTTACTCTTGGATGGTGAGACCTTTCCACCACCCATATCCCAAAGTGATTGATTATCTCATTTGGTTTGTACCATCCGCTTAAATCTATGTCGCTACCGATCAACAAACCAACATGAACTCCCAATTCACCACTCAGCCAATCCAATACCTCCAGGGTCTTTCCCCGACTCTTTTTCCGCTTCTCTATGTCTGACACCCAAATTCCTCCCCCACAACCACTACACTGTTCCTCAACTATTGTGTATAAAAGTTCTAACCTTTCTTCAAACGGTGCTAAGCTATTTTTCACTGCATGCCTCCAAGCAGGAACCATTACCACGCTTTTAGCTACCTGTAAACCCTTCTCTGCCAATGCGATATGCCCCAAATGTACAGGATTATAACTCCCTCCCAACATCAGACACTCGGGATTTTCTACACACCCTCCACTCATAACCGGCAATTCTACACCATACAGCAAGGTCTTGCCTACTTCAAATACCCCAGTGGCGCTACGTTCCCGCTCCCCGTCCGGATTTCAAAGTGCAGATGTGTCCCCGTACTTCTTCCTGTACTCCCCATTCTCCCGATTACCGCTCCCCTATTTA
>CAZBFT010000095.1:0-2402 GCA_964491465.1 uncultured Pseudomonadales bacterium | reverse complement strand
CAATTATCAAAATAAAAATTCCTATCACCTGTACGACTTGACCACTCCCTACAAATCTGGCGCTGGACTTCTTACTCGACTTACCACTACCGCCTTCAAGCACATAATCAACCCCGCATTGCCGCGCCAAATCTTTCAACCTCTCCGTCGTTTACACACGGCTGCAGACTTTGGCCGCGCCAGCCAAAATTCACTTCGTAATCTATGGTTGCTTTCCAACTGTATTGCCTACAATGACCGCCTCAGCATGGCCGCCTCTGTCGAGCTTCGCTCACCCTTACTCGACCATCGCCTCGTTGAAGCCAGTTACCGCTTCCAGCAAAATGTGACAGCTTTCCAAAAGGAAGGCAAGTACTGGTTTAGACAAGCCATCTCTAGTTTACTCCCGCCCACGATTCTGGCCGCACCCAAACGTGGTTTTCAACCTCCAGTCCGCCGCTGGTTGTATGCCATTCTAAAGCGTTACCATCACCTCTTAACCAATGGTTATCTGGTCAAGTCGGGGATATTAGACGCTCGCGCGGTCAAATTTTTAGCCCTTACTTGGTGGCTTCGGCCGCTGCAATGGCCTGCGCTCTACCAACTTTTGGTACTCGAAATCTGGGGACGCGAGTATATTTGGGACCAAACCCCAGATGGAGTCAGTCATGTCTAAACAACCATTTTTTACCCTCATCACCTGCACCCGTAACAGCTCTCAGTATCTCCCCCAAAACCTGGCCTCTGTTCAAGCGCAAAAATTTGCCGATTACGAGCATTTGTTTGTCGACGGCCGCTCAACCGATGGGACGCAACTGATTCTCGCCAATTACCAAAAAAAATCTCCCCGCGCTCGAATCCACTCTGCCACGCCCTCTGGCATCGCTAAGGCCATGAACGACGGCATCACTCACGCCAAAGGTCGCTATCTACTGTTTCTCAATAGTGACGATTATCTGCACGATGAACTGGTACTCACCAACCTCGCGGATTTTCTTGCCCGTAACCCCAAGCTTGATTGGCTTTACGGCCAAATCCAAGTGATCGAAGAGAATAATACTCCAGTTGGCATTTTCCCCAAGTATTGGTTCCTAAAGCAGAGTTGGTACTGGCTACTACAATTTATTAACTTTGTACCCCACCAAGCCGTCTGTATCCACCGCGACGTTTTTACCCGTCATGGTCTATACGATCCTCGGCTCAAATACATGATGGATCCCGAGTATTGGCTTCGCATCGGTAAATCCACCCGCTGGACGTACCTCCCTCGCCTTATAGCCTGCTACCGGCTACACTCCCGCTCTGCGACCTCTTCACGAGAGAATCGTCAGGCAGCCACCCACGAATACCAGGATGTTCAGTCTCGACATTTATCGCCACACTTACTCCCTTTAGCCAAGTTGATCTATTTTTTCTTGCAGCAAATTAACCGCACTTACCGATAACCAGGTATAATCTAAAGCTATGTCTACTGTCATTATCCGCCCCAAATCATCCTGGGAACTGCTCAACTTTCGCGAACTGTGGGAATTCCGCGAACTGTTTTACATTTTTTCCTGGCGTGACCTGAAAGTTAGATATAAACAAACAGTGTTGGGAGTCTTGTGGGTCTTATTACAACCACTTCTTTCCATGATTATCTTTACAGTCTTCTTTGGCAATTTTGCCCATCTCCCCTCCGACGGCTTGCCATACCCTGTTTTTGTTTTACTGGGCCTCGTATTTTGGGGTTACTTTTCCGGCGCGCTTTCCCGGGCTGCTAACGCCTTTATTGACAACGAAAATTTAGTCAAAAAAGTCTATTTTCCCCGCGAAATCCTGCCATTTTCTACCGTAGTCACCGCCCTCATCGATTTTCTTATCAGCCTTGTTTTATTCTTCCTCGTGGCTATTTTCTACCGCATTAATTTTAATTTGGCTTTTGTAGGTATGCTTTTTTTGGCCACCATAATCACTGCCGTTACCAGTGCTGGCCTCGGACTCTTGGTATCCTCTATAAATATTAAGTACCGCGACGTGCGTTACATTATTCCGTACTTTTTACAACTTTTAATTTTTGTCACACCTGTGATTTACCCATTGAGCATTGTCCGCCCATCATTCCAATTTGTGTTGGCACTCAATCCCATGGCCGGGGTCATTAACGCCTTGCGCTCTACCCTGCAAACGGGACGAGTCACCGACCCCGTTCATTTGTATATATCTTGTCTGGCAGCTGTGACTGCTCTCATTATCGGGATGCTTTATTTCCGCCGTACGGAGCGCTATTTTGCGGACATTCTATGACCCCAATCATCGAAGTAAAAGATCTCAGTAAAAAATACCAGCTAGGGGAGCAGCAGCCATATCTCACCCTACGTGACTCCATCGTCAACTTGGTTAAACATCCTCTCAAAAAAGTTCAACAAGGCTTAGCCAAAAAT
>CAZBFT010000094.1:1678-2565 GCA_964491465.1 uncultured Pseudomonadales bacterium | reverse complement strand
GATGGGATGTGCTTTTGGGCTATTGCACTGATATAGGTTGCACGAGTGTAGCCGATCCCACCACCAATAACGATAAAAATAACCAGAGTGATGAGATGAGGATAGATCACTGCAATAAGGAAACTGAGTGTGACTAAAACGGCACTGGATTTGAGATACTGCTTACCCTCTCCCATAAATTTTTCGAGCCATTTAAAGTTTGAAGAGACCAAAATCTCTGATGCTAGCAGGACCGCATGAGCGAGCCCAAATAGTGCAATGGGAAGACCGAGGCTAGACATGAGGGGCTGGTAGAACCAAACCACAAAATATGCGGCGGCGGATACTAGCACCGAGTCGATAGCAAGGGTACGTACCACGGCGTTGCGTTTCATAGCCAAGAAACCATTTTTAACGATATCTAGGTACCGGTGACTTTCTGACTCTGAATGGAGTTTAGGCTCGGGTATCGACCAGGCAAGTATTCCAGCAATAAACATTGGGATAGCGGTCAAGTATTGGGGGGCATTTAAACCTAACTTGGGGGCAATCAGACTACCAATTGGTGCGGCGACCATCATGCCAGCTAGCATGAGAGCATCAGCTCGACCCATGATCTTTTTACTCTCATGCTCTCTCCCCTGACTTTTTAAAGTATCGTATAAGAGGGCTTGGTCAGCACCAGAGTTGAGGGCGTAACCGACCGCAAAAATAAATTCGGCTATGAGGAAAATGGTGAATGAGGGAAAACTGCCATAGATAATGTTGGCTATGGCGAGCATGACTGCCCCGATCATTAGACTGTATTTGCGTCCGATTTTGTCGGCAATGGCGCCGGTTGGGACCTCGAGAACAAAAACCCAAATACTAAACCATATATCAAAACAAACCAACTAAAATAGTTATAC
>CAZBFT010000094.1:1275-1668 GCA_964491465.1 uncultured Pseudomonadales bacterium | reverse complement strand
CAATGATAAATGGCCCCAGTCTGTGAAAAACGGAACAAGAACTCCAGAAAAGAACGCAAAGTTTTTGAAAAATGCGTAAACGTAATTTTTGTTGATGGGATCTGCCCACCAAGTGTGTAGAGTCATTGGAATATTATACGCGATGTTCTCTGGCGCCGATTAAACTATCCTTCGGCAAGCTCAGGATCTTTGACATTTTTTGCCCTCCTACGCTCTCTCGAGCTTCGGTAGGACTGCACTTCGCTTGAAGTGTTGGCTGTATATGGTGCCGTAAATTATTAGAATAGTTTTGATTGACCGCTATTATGCGTTTCTATGAGTTTGGGAAGTGAGGCTATGTCGTCGACGATGTGAATTGCTCCAGCTTCTCTCAACTCTGCCGGAGTGCTGAAC
>CAZBFT010000094.1:608-1265 GCA_964491465.1 uncultured Pseudomonadales bacterium | reverse complement strand
ATGATCACCCAGTACGACTACTTCGTCTTTTGCAACTTTGAATTTGTCCATTAACTGCAAAATTCCCTCTGGATCTGGCTTGGTTTTGGTAACATCTTCGCAGGTAATTACGCCCAGTTCCGGAATACCATAAACTGCTTTAGCTCTTGCAATAAAGGCGCTCTCCTAAAGCGATGTCGTCTGCATGGAATAAGTCTGTGTATCCCATGACGGGCAAGCTTACTCCAAAATTGCGAATTATCATACGACGATTACCACTAGTGAAATTCCCGAAGCTAGTTTTACTTGCTCCCAACCAAGTAAAAAGCTCGGTTAATCCATGAAATGGGTGAACGTAGAGTGGGGCAATGTGATCTTGGATTGGGGCGAGAGAATTATCCAATTCGTCAAAATCGATAGATTTTAATATTTCTTGGTGAGTGTTCCTGAAAATAAGATTGAGGGTTTTTTCAAATGTTTCCCGAGTACTACCTCCTACCGATTTGTTGATATAACTTTCATACACTTCATAGGACGGGATCTCGTGGCGGTGAATCCCCCTCGCGGTCAAGTAAGTTACTGCCGCTTCATACTGGCCGTGTCGAATGAGATATATCGTGTTGACGAGCGTGCCGTCGGCGTCGGAAATGATGGCTTTAATTTTAGTACACCAACTGC
>CAZBFT010000094.1:0-598 GCA_964491465.1 uncultured Pseudomonadales bacterium | reverse complement strand
ATTTTAGACATGGCAGTATTATACGTTATCCGCGGTGTTCTTTGGCGCCGATTAAGCCACATTTTTTGTACTTCAGTCCAGAACCACATGGACAGGGATCGTTGCGTCCGATGCGCTCTTTTTTATTGCTTTTGGCGGAGACAATATCCTCAGGCGTGACAGCTTTCCTTTTCGTCTCTGCACCAGCCACTTCGTCTTTACGAAGAATCACTTTGGGAGATGGTTGTGGGTTTGCAACAGGATTGAGGCGATAGATCTTTTTCACTACATTACTCTCCACCCCTCCGATGAGGCGTTCGAACATAGAATATGATTCTTTTTGATATTCGACAAGCGGATCACGCTGCGCATAACCGCGCAGTCCAATACCGTCTCGGAGAGACTCCATGTTGTCCAAGTGATCCATCCATTTGTCATCGAGCGTGGTGAGATATACATATTTTTCGATTTCCCTAGTAGTTGGTGAACCAATCGCTTTTTCTCTACTGGTATAGGTGTCATTTGCAATCCCCTGGAGTGCTGTAATGATCGATTGAGGATCTTTGGTTTTGGCGAGTTCTTTGACTCGGTGAGCTTGTGAGGCATCGTCAAATGGAAT
>CAZBFT010000093.1:1663-2617 GCA_964491465.1 uncultured Pseudomonadales bacterium | reverse complement strand
CTCCAGGGGTGAAGTACGGGTTCCTCTTCCCCTTGCTCTTATGATCGAAAATGATAATCAAGGCAGCCTTACAGCGGCCACCTCGGCCAATCATCTGTTCGATCAGGGCATCGGAAGCTAAAACCTGTCGTAAGCCTTCAACCCCATCCTCATCCACATAAGCCTCATTGACTAGACCTAAGATCATGATCCAGTCAAGATCAGGAACAGTGATACCAGTCGCCCCTATCGGCGTGGACACGGTGACTCTAGGGATGTTATAGGGTTTTAACGCTTCTTCTTGCTCCTCGGCCGTCTGCTCCCCATGTAGAGGACGGACAACAGCCCGAAGATTCAGTTCCTTGAGGCGTTCGTTGATCTTGCGCACGTACGAATACGCCTCAGGTTTGCCCGGGACAAAGATGATGATATTCTTCCCGAGCCGAACGCCTTCTACCACTGATTCCACGAGCTTCTCCACCGGCCGGTGTTCAATTTTAACCTCATAGGGCATATGTGCGTCCAAGCGCAACACGCCCACATCTAGTCCGGTGACTTTTTTTAGCCAAGCCGCCAGATCATCCGCATCCATGGTGGCAGACCAAATCTGCAATCTGAACTGCGGATTAATTTTAAGCTGCTCTACTGCTTCTGCCAGCAAAGCTAACTGGGCGGCTGACAGCTCGTGGAATTCGTCCAGAGCCAGGACATTAACCCCTTCTCCGGCCAGCTGATAGATATACTGCAACTCGCTGGTTACAAACCGGATCAGGGTATCTAACCCAGCCCTTTTCTCAAGACCGTGCAAAAAACCGACAAACCTTCCTCCCACACGCTCGCCATGTTCGCTTGCAATCCTAAAGGCTAAGCGTTTGGCTAGGATTCGTCGTGGCTCCGCAATCGCGATCTTCTCCTTTAACCAAGTGGCAATGCGTGAAGACTTGCCTACCCCAGTTCCGGCTACAAGGACGTTGA
>CAZBFT010000093.1:0-1653 GCA_964491465.1 uncultured Pseudomonadales bacterium | reverse complement strand
CAAGCGATCATTACGTCTTCATAGTGGTCGTCAATGGGGAGCCAAGCCATTTCTTGGCCTTTAATGTTCTTCAATTCTTCTCTCCACAGGCAGGGATTCCGATTTTCACATCGGAATTAGCCAGCCCTGCCTGCCCCGGTTTTTTTCCGGAGCTCATTTGGCCTAAACGCCATAGTTTTTGCCGCTTGCATACATCGGGCTGGCCTGCCCGTTGAGAAATAAAAACTACACTGTGGGGTGCATGCCAAACAAATTCCGAGGTGCCCACTCCTTGGACACCTGGTTAAAGCACTTCCCACATAGTGCATCACCTGCATATGGGCAAATCTCCCAAATCTTCTGCCCATTTACCTTTTTCTTTTTTCGCCAGCTTGTGGGGATTTTATTCATACGATCCCCACCCCAATACGCCTGCGATGCTAACTGGGCTTTTGTTTTCCCGCACTTAGCACATTTTTCCTCTTCATTAGGCTTCTCAGAGGAAAGAATGACTACCAGCAAAACAAACAACAGTAATCCGAGTGCGGGAAGAGCAACCGGAATCGAATGTCCGTCCATTACATCACCACCGCCGTCATACCCAGGAGAGCAAAAAACGCCACTCCCAGACAGGATAAAGTGATAGTCCAGAATTGGGTCAACTCACCCTCCTCCGGACCGCGGCCATTCAGGTTACGCCAGTATTCTTTCGGCATTTTAATCCAAATCCCTGGCACTACCCGATCGGCGATCCACACCATAGCCGCGACGCAAACCAGTGACAGACCCACCCAAAACAAAGTAGGCAGGCTAACTGTCTGCTTGATGAATTCCCCTGCAGCCAGCGCTAGCGAAAAAACCGCTAGCTGAAAAAGAACCAATGTTACTACCTTTACTGACAACTGAAATTCTCCTTTCTAAAATTGTGTCTATTTTCCTCTCTCCCGCTAGCCCCAGACTCCCAGGCTGCGGGATCAACAACCTACTCTCTTCTCTTTCCCGCTACCGTCACCTTAAACTGCCGGTGACCGTAGCCCCCAAGAAAGAGGTGTCCCTGCCCAAGGGACGAGGCGCTTGCAGAGGATTTTGCTCCAGTTAGGTGTGGGCATTGCTACCCAACCGGAGCCTCACCCAGAGATTATGGAATGAAAATTCGCCCTTATAGTAAACGGGCAAGGGTGAGACTCTGCAAGGCATTTTTTTTGCGCATCATTGCTTCTGCCTACCTAGGGGGTGAAGCAAAGAGGTCTCCGAAGTATCGGAGGCGCATGAGAGGTCTTAGCTGCTTGGGGCATAAAGCAGCCAAGGTAGCTGTCGCGGTCCCGCCTATACTCCTATAAATAGGAGTAGCGTAGCGAGAGGCCTGGTTCCGATCTAGTATCGGAAAACAGCTTGCGGCTGGCTAAGCCGCGAGGGAAATAGACGTATATCACCTCTGCAACGTGAGTTGCAAAGCTGACACGCCACCAGGGAAGGTGGACTTATAGAGGCCGTTTTTATATCGCGAAGCGATAAGCAAAAACGGTTTCTTCAAAAAAATTGAAGAAAAAACAGGTAGGACTTTGGGATCCACGTAAACACGTAGGGGGACGTGAGTGAAACTGTGGAATAGAATGGAACAAAAAAAAGGGGGGGTAAAAATTCTGAATTATCACCGGAGGTGATACGTATTGT
>CAZBFT010000092.1:0-2671 GCA_964491465.1 uncultured Pseudomonadales bacterium | reverse complement strand
CCATTACCCTCTTACTCTCTACTAGCCCCTCACTCACCGCATTTAAAACCTCATCCATTGCCAACAAGAACGGCTTCTGCTGTAAGCTGTTCTCCGCCTGCTGCAACCCCTCTTCCGCCGCTTCCCTGTGTTCCTCCTCACTCGCCGTATCCACCACTACGCGTTCGCCAGCAATCTTTGCGATTTTAACTGGCTTACCGGCTAACTGATCTACTGACTTGCTGACTCGCTGATCTACTGGTGTGCTGATCCTAAACCCCCTCCCCGTAAAATACATCTCCAAGTTACTAAATTTCTCGCTCAACTTCTTTTCCGCTAGTTCCCAATCTCTCCCTTTATAAAAAGCCACCCAAATCACTCTTTTACCAATCAACAGCGCCCTGGTTGCCACCCCTAGTGCCGCACTGGTCTTCCCCTTCCCCTCACCTGTAAACACATAAACCAAACCTGTGTTATGTAATACTCCAATCATAAATTCTCAAATTCTCCAATCAATTTGTGCACATTGGTGTGCATTTGCGATTGGTGTACATTTTACCCGATCCCCACTTTCATTCCATGTAAGCTATCTTCCACCTGTCTGGCATCCACTTCTACGACCACTCCCGCTTGCTCGAGTAGTTCGCATGTCAGCTCCACCGGCATCCCGATGATAGCCGACAACTTACCAGTTTGGTTGAGTGCGAACGGCGCCGCCCCACCCTGCAAAGCATACGCTCCAGCAAAACCTCGCCAGTTTTTTTCTGTGGCTACATACTTATCCAGCTCCGCCTCACTCCCAGGCCGGAAAGTCACCACTCCCACCTCATGTCCCACCCAACTCTCCTGGATCAAAGAATCAACTATCGCCACTCCCGTCACTACTTGGTGGGTCTTCCCCAATAGCTTTCCAAACATTTGCTTTGCCTCCACAGCACTACTAGCCTTCCCCAATATTTCTCCGCCCATTCCTGCGTGCGTCGGCAGCTCCACTGTTGTATCTCCTCCAATCACAATCGAATCAGGATATCTTTCAGCCACTTTCAGTGCTTTTTGTAGTGCCAACTCTTCTACCAGCTCCACCGCGTCGTCTGTCTGGATCAAATCTTCATCGTAATAGCTCTCCGCCACCTCAAATTCCAGTCCCAACAACTCCAATATCTCCTTCCGCCTCGGGCTCCCACTGGCTAACACAATCTTTCGCATGTGGCTATTTTACCCTAAGAACATTTATACAAATTAAAGTCTATCTCGCAATACTTTTAAAAGGTACAACATCCTTCCAGGCATAATTGACATTTACTAGGCTATTCTGAGAAAATTACCTCATAAAACTTATTATATAGAGTAAATTATGAAAAATTCACCCGAAATCAGCTTAGATGATGTTCAAACAAACAAGCTGATGGAAAATATTAGACGTAGAGCAAGAAAAATAAGAAAGATTGAACTTGGATTAGATTTAGTCAAAATAGAACGCCGTCTTTTCGAAGTCGGATTTGCAAGAACAATGACTAGTCCTGAAGAACCTTTTTATAGATCTGTCACCATTAGTCCAGACCTACTTGATCAAGTCATTGCCAATCAAAGCGGCCAATTACAACCCAAAAGAAAAGTAGTTATAACCAAAAATGGTCTACCCTCCAAAACTTACACACCAATCAAAGTATCAGGGGCGAGTCTATTGCAAGATTGCTATCTTGTTCAAACTCACGATCCAATCGATTCAGATATTATCACAAAAACCGGCATAGGTTTCCCTAATGCTGTTTGGGTTTCTGAAAAACTACGTTAAATCACCCTTGGCAAACAGAGTACCCGCAGCCATAACACTTGGCACACCCTTCTTCAATCGCCAGCTTGGCCCCGCACTCCGGACATACGTTCATATGTTTCCCACTATCACCTTTAACCTTTAACCTTTCACCTCTTTCTTTAAGCGTCTCTGTCTTAATCTTACTTTGAATTATTTGTCTATTCGCCGACTTGCTGGCGTGCTGATTTGCCGACTCGCCGACTTGCTGGCGTGCTGATCCTACTGACAGTATCTGTACCTCTTTGCTCCCATCCCGGTATATGGTGATCCCCTTGCATCCCATTTTCCACGCACTCATATACGCCGCTTCCACGTCGTCGATCGTCGCATTGTGGGGGAAATTGATCGTTTTGCTAACCGCATTGTCGGTATATTTTTGCCAGGCTGCCTGCATTTTGACGTGCCAATCCGGAGTGATATCATGCGCCGTCCTGTATACCATTTTTACCTCTCCCGGTACCCCGGACACTTCCGCCACACTCCCGGCTGCCGCCACCTCCCGCACTATCCGGTCGCGCACTTTGTGCTCGTGGTCGCCGTCCGCCCACGCCGATTTGGTTAGTTCTGCCTCAAAGTATTTATTTAGATAAGTTAACCCCGCGTCCTCGACTACGTTTTTGGTAAAAGCCAGGGCAAAGACTGGCTCTATCCCGCTACTTGTGTCCGCCAGCATCGAGATGCTCCCAGTCGGCGCAATGGTCGATATGGCGACGTTACGCACCTCTTTCCCCTCTTTAACAAAACTCGATTCTTTCCATCGGGGGAACACTCCCTTCTCTTCCGCCAATTTTTCACTTTCATCCCAACTGATTTCCTGGACAAACTTGGCCGTTTTCGCCGCCAGCTTGACCCCTTCTTCCGAGTCGTAAGGAATTC
>CAZBFT010000091.1:878-2721 GCA_964491465.1 uncultured Pseudomonadales bacterium | reverse complement strand
CTCCCGCATTTTGATTTGGAGGACTTTGAGACTCTCGGGAGTATAGTCGGGCCCGGTCACAATCATTAGGTCAACATGTTGAGGTGTATCTTGAATGAGTTTAAACATATTTATCCCAGGAATTTTGCGGATGGTAATGTAAAAGTTGACACCAGGGAGCATTCGACCGTCGGGCATGACGAGAAAGTCGTCGCTTCTCCCTTCAACACTTTTTAGCGTGGGGGGGAGTCCTCTGCCACAATTACATTTGGAGTTTCCGTAGGAGATGCGACCGCGGTCAGCCATACGGTAACGGATGAGCGGCATGCCGTAATTCCAGAGAGATGTGCCGACGATCTCCCCTACCCCATTTTTTACATTGATAAACTCGGTAAAGCCGTACTCCAAACTCTCGTGATATAGATTTGAGGTAGGACAGCGATGGAAAAAGGAGACTTTTTCGATCATCCCGTAGTGATCGATCACGGGGATCCCAAAAACCTGATCGATTTTTTCCTTCCAGGCATCTAGCATTTTCTCCGAAGTCACATGAAGAGAGCGTACATACTTGAGCTTGAGTGGTGAATGTTCTAGAAGCAAGGCCAGAATATAAAGTGACGAAGGATAGGCCATAAGGATGGGGGCTTTGTATCGGTTCATTGCTCTAACATATATCGGCAGATTTTCCGGAGATAAATGGTAGGCGGAAAAATATAGCCGACGCAGTTCGGGGTCTTCCTTCCAGAGCGGATCACCGACCTCGGGGACGTAGCGCCTGAGCCAAATACTTTTGGCCTCATACTGAGATGGTCCATGTGCCCGGAATGAACGGTCAACAAAGGCCGCCTCAATCGCATACATGGATTTTTGACTGTAAAAAGTGCGTTTGATGCCGGTACTACCGCTGGTACTAAATTTGACCAGATCGGATTCGGCATAGTTGTCTGCCATGAGATCATGAGTATTTTGATCAATAATCTGTTTAGTCAGAATGGGTAATTTGCGTAGGTCTCGGGGTGTTTTGATATCGGCCGGCTTGAGCCCTAGATTGTCAAAAACCCGATGGTAGTAAGGAACGTGGGCGTAAGCGTGGCGCAAGATTTTTTTTAGTTGCGCCCATTGATAGCGGCGCAATTTCGCAGTAGTCCACCACTGTGACTTGGCCAAAAAGTCCTCCATTTGCCCAAACATGCGATCATAACGGTAGCGAAACGGTACAAGCGCGTAAACTAGACGCTTAAGTGGTGAAGGGAGTTTTTTGGTGAGGCGGCTAACAGTACCCATAAAGTTTTATTTTACCTCCCAGACTGAGAGTGAGTAACTGGTTTCCACAAGCTTAAGGCGCGAATCGTACTGTAATTCTTGGGCAAGTTTGGTGGGACCGGGCCAACCGCGGTGATGTACATCGGCTTTTCCACCCGCAAGCCTGCAAGAGTCGTGGATGAGAATATATCCGCCAGACTTAACACGCGGAAACCACTGGACAAAATCTTGTTTGACGGCTTCGTAGTGATGGTTACCATCAATAAATAGGACGTCGATAGGCTGTTGCCAGGTTTTGACCACGTGATAACTAAAATCAACGACGAGCTGCCAGGAGGAGAGCAGAGGGAAAAAATGTAGATCATTGAGTATGCGCGTGATATTGCGGCGGCACCGGGCGGCCGAGGCGGTAAAGACTCCGTTAGAATCCTGGACAAATGGATCGATAGAAGTGAGCTGGCTCGAAGCCGGTTTGTGCAACAACAGAATAAGGGAAGACGCGCCAAAGGCTGCACCGATTTCGACGATTTGTGATTTGGCTACGGCGGCGTACTTGGCGAGTGTGCGAATTTCTTGGCTGGCCAAGAAGACTGGGATTTTG
>CAZBFT010000091.1:0-868 GCA_964491465.1 uncultured Pseudomonadales bacterium | reverse complement strand
TGGTAATGAGTAGGTTCTGTTTGCGAGTGGAGGCCAAGTCCAGGAATTCTTGTAGTAATTCGAAGCGGCCGAGCGGAGAAAAACTGGTGGAGGCGAGGGCAGAGGCTTGAGACTGTAAAGCGTTTTTTAATTTGGGGTGTTGGAGTAAGAAGACCAGTTTTTCCGCCAAGAGGTCGCTGCGGCCGACGGGGATCAAGTATCCAGAATATCCATCTATTAAGTACTCGCGGTTGCCCAGTACGTCATAACTAATGACCGCGCAACCCGTATGCAGTGCTTCCTGCTGAGTGCGCGGACAGCCCTCCCCCCAAAGATAGTCTTTGCCGGGATTAAGGCCTAAAAAAATATCACAAAGTTTCAGTGATTTTAAAACTTCGGCTTCACTGCCCTTGACTTCGATAAATTCGGCTGGTGAACCGTGGCTCGCACAATAAGTACGCAGGAAGTCAATAGTACTTTCGGATTCGAGATCCTCACGGGTGTAACCGATCAAATTGGCGACTTTTTTCTGGGGGGTATATTTCCAGTACTCGGTATCCGACCATTCAGGAATATGGTGCGGTTTAAGGCCGAGGTTGGCAAGATACCAGGCTTGCTGTGTACGTGAGTGTGTACCAATTCCCGCAATTTTTGGCAGGTACCGATGTAGCAGTGAGCGATGGATCGTACGGGTATAAGCAATTTCGGCATCAAAATAGTAAAAGTTCGGCGCCAGTGCTAGAAATTTATCGGCTCCCAGCCAAGTGGTGACAAAGCACAGCGGTTTCCCCTCTTGCTGCCAGCGCTTAAGTGTGGCATAGGAAATATGCGGTTGAGGGTCAATCAGCCAGGGTAAAAATTTACCGTTCTCCGTGACGCGGTAGGCTTT
>CAZBFT010000090.1:1582-2778 GCA_964491465.1 uncultured Pseudomonadales bacterium | reverse complement strand
CAATTTCTGCCAGATCTATCAGTTCTCCCTCTTTTGTCCTCTTGAGCCTCACCACCACCCCAACTATCGCTCCCCTTTCCGTCTCCCAGGCCTGGGCCTGCGCCCAAGACATCTCGGTCGGCGTTCCCACTACCGTACTAAAACTTAAATTACCCATCATCTTCTTTTATAGCATGATTAAAGCAACAACGAGCACGATCATCGCGAACCCAAAATGTGCAATCCCCAACAAGCGGATAATAAAGTCATCCCTCATCGTCACTGCTTTGGTCATCGCCGCCACCTGCCGCATCATCAGCAAGGCAAAAACCGCATAGACCATCAGTAAGACCACTAGCAGAAACTTCACCACTCCCAGGAAAGTAATCGACTGCATAATCTCTAATATATCCATATCACTTTACCCTTCCCTCCAATTTCTCCTGCTCTTCCAAGTCAATCATTTGGTTAATGATCTTGCCCACCTTGTCCGGTTTAGGCACCGCCAAAAACTCAAACTGTGACACCTCGGCCGCGGTCTGGATAAACACACTCCCATAGCCAAAGAACGTTTCGAATGAGCCGGAAGACTGTACATTCACATCCTGGATCTCCTCTATCTTTGCCGTCGAAATCTTGCGGAAAAAGATGTTTTGGAAATCTACGTCAACGATCCTCTCATCCGTGACAATGTAGATGTTAAAAAACCAACCCATAAACTTGGCCAAAGTGTAGCCAAACACAAATAGGAACCAGCCCAAACTCACCACAAACTGGAAATTGGCCGGCAAATTGGCAAACGGTGGGAAAAAGCTAAAAACTGACGGCAAAGCCAACATCAAAATCGCAGTTAACACCCAACCCAGGTTTACTATTGGGTGCTGCCTCAAAAACAGCACTACCGCCTCTCCTTCGTCTTGGGTTTCAAAACCTACTTTGACCGGAAACGACGCAAAGCTGGTAAACAGACTGTCGTTCCCCAGTTTCCCCACCTGCTCCCTGATCGCTTTTACCGACAACCTCTCCTTTGCATCTTTAGCAACTTCTTTCACTTTGTCCTTGGCTACGTATATTTCCGCCATATATGCATATGCTAGCACATCTTGCCCACAAACCAGAATCTTGAGAGATATTTTGATCTTGCGAGCGACTAGGTGCAGGCGGAATGTTTTTTGCGCAGTGTAACCTCGAATCAAGCGAAGGCCTGACGAATTTCA
>CAZBFT010000090.1:0-1572 GCA_964491465.1 uncultured Pseudomonadales bacterium | reverse complement strand
CTTTATCCTTGGCTACGTATATTTCCGCCATATATGTATATGATACTACATCAGCACATCGGTATATCAGCAATTCGGTTTGTCAGTGCATAGGCTATGCCAGTAAATCAGCAGCTACATGTGAACTGATTAGCTGATTAACCGACGTGCTGAATTGCCGATCATCGCTGACGTGCCGATTTATTTTTTCTCAATATTGAACAACCCACTCTTTAGCGATATCCGGCCCGGTGCCCGCAAGTTGAACGCCTTTTTAAAGTCCGCCCCCTTAATTGTGGTACTGCCTTTATTCGTCTGGAATGTTACGCTCGCCGTCACCCCATTCCCTGCGTAAGTTACACTCACCCCGCTGACACTGGTAAACCCGCCAATCCCCCGGAGTTCATCTTTACTGTAAGGGCTCCCACCCCAGCAGCTTCCCTCTGGCGTCACTCTCCCCGCATCCCCCCCACCATTAAACAGTACTACCCACGCATTCAAAATATCCGCCATTTCTTCGCTGTTCAGCCATGGGTGGGTTCTCCCACACGCATCCCCCGACCGGCTCCGGTACCATCCCTTGTAAAACCACGGGCTGCCGGCAGTCTTTTCGTAGGCTTGTCCTGTCCAGCCACCCTGGCCACTCGGCGTATCCCAAAAACCGGGAGTGGAGTATCCATTGGCACTATACGATTCTTGGTATCCGCCACTCGTGCTGGCGTACCACGCCGAGAATGGAGCCCCATTGGCCATCAGTACCCACCCCCTAGTTGCATTGACTGCTTCTTCCCACTTTCCTCCTTTGGGTGCAGGTTTGAACACTTGACAGGCCTCAGTTGCGCAGATACTCCCGCCGCGCGCCAGCGCATAACTCCTCGCCGCCACCGCCTGAGCCTTTAATGCCTCCATTCCACCCTGATCTCCCCAACTCCCTGGCATCTCGTAAATTCTCTTCGCATACTCTTCCAAGCTGTAGCTCCCATACCCATCCACTTTGATCTGTGTATTCACGTCATAATCTTTTTTTATTTGAATTCCTCCCCCGTAATACGCCTGCAAAATCTGCTCGGCGTTTTGGCCCTGCTTGGCTCTCCCCAACGCTCCATATTGGCTCATACCTTTAAAATGTGGTGCTCCAAAGGAAAACGCTGCAAACGCCGGTGAGAACCCAGGGTTGTAGTCAGGACGGCTGGCCGGATCATCTGCTAGTGGAACATCACCAACGGTCGTTTGGAAAGTTCCCGATTTCTCCGACAAAATAGCCTGCTGTCTCGCGCTCAAAGTCGCTATCTTGCCCGACAACTCTGCCTGCCATTTCTTTGCCCCAGCAATTTCCTTTTCAAAAAAAGCTTTTTGCGTATCCAGCTTCTTCTGTAATCCAGCCAGTTTTGTTTTGTCTGCTTCTAACTGTTTTTTATCCGTCTCCAATTTCATGATGTCGGTGGTGATACTCACAATCAAATCCTTATCTTCATCCGCTGCCACCTCTTTATAAGCCAGGCCCCTCGTAATCTCTCCCGCCGTATGGGACGACACCAAAGTCAAAATCGGTGAGGCAAAACGACTCTTCTTGTAATAATCCCTCACCTTGGC
>CAZBFT010000089.1:2609-2856 GCA_964491465.1 uncultured Pseudomonadales bacterium | reverse complement strand
TCCACCTTCCCACTCCTCCCACCCGCCCCAACCTTATCGTCGGCGTCGCCACCGACAAAGACGGGAAATTAGTCGAGGGTGCCATTGTCCAAATTCTCGACCCCTCCGGTCTCCCTGCTCGGGCCATGAAAACCAACGCCCTGGGACAATTCGCTACCGCCACTCCCCTCAACCCCGGCACCTACACCATCGAAATCGACAGTTCTGGCCATACTTTCTCCGTCCAACAGCTGGTCATCAAAAACAC
>CAZBFT010000089.1:0-2599 GCA_964491465.1 uncultured Pseudomonadales bacterium | reverse complement strand
GCACAGTCCTTTCCCCCCCTTTTCCTCACACCACAAATGCCCCATGTTTTGTACCTGTGACAATTTGTGTTTGTTGATCATTTCCCACGGCTCTCCATACAAATCCTCGGTTTTTGTTTTTACCTCCACAAACACCCTGTACTCCTGCTTCCCAAGTTTTGACCTTTGATCTATAAGTTTTGCGATAATGTCTACCTCTCCCCACTTATTCCCATAATTGCGATCCAGTATTTCGTACCCTTTTTGCTGCAATAGCTCTGCTGCCGCATCCTCTCCCCTATTACCCTTCTTGCGATTTTGTGTCTTCACCAGGAAAGCATACTAAATTTGCAAAATTTATAGTAATCGCGAACGCTAGGTGCAGCCGCATCTCTCCAAGAAAAAATTCTACGCAGCGCGACTGGCGCGAGTATATAGGTAAAAATTTCACCAGAAATTTATTACCGGTTTTTCTAGGAGACGGTGCGCCGAACCAAGTGAGCGATTACCGCCGATTACCACACATTTTCTCTATACTGCACAGCCTCAGCGATGTGGTCGACGCCGATCTGCTCCTCCCCCGCCAAATCCGCAATCGTCCTGGCTACCTTGATCACTTTAAAATAAGCCCGCGCCGACAAATCATACTTACTCGCCGCCCCAAAGAAAAACTGCCTCACCTCGCCGGATAATGGGCAAAACATTTTGACTTGTTTGTTGGCCATTTGTGCATTGGTATACATCCCTTTGTGCTCCGCAAACCGCTTTGCCTGTATCACCCTCGCTTTTACCACTCGCTCCCTCACCAGTTTTGAGTTTTCATTTTGTACAATTTGAGAATTTGTGATTGGAGAATTTAATTTGTTTACCTCGACCGGATCTACCCACACATGCAAGTCGATCCTATCCAAGATCGGGCCACTAATTCTGGCCCGATACTTCCCGATCAACCTTTCTCCACATGTACATTCCTTGAACGGGTGGTTGAGATATCCGCACGGGCACGGGTTCGCGCTGGCCAGCAGCAAAAAACTGGCTGGGTACTGTGCTTTCCCCATCGCTCTTGTGATCGATACTGTCTGATCCTCCATCGGCTGACGTAATACCTCCAGTACGCTCCGCGAAAACTCCGGCAGCTCATCCAAAAATAGCACTCCCAAATGCGCGAGGCTTATTTCTCCCGGCAGTGGATTGCTGCCGCCGCCGATTAACCCAACCATGCTGGTTGTATGGTGCGGACTCCGAAATGGTCGCCGCCGCATCAGTGCCGTACCCGTAGGTAGCATCCCCGCTACGGAATAAATGCGGGTCACCTCCAGCGACTCTTCCGGCAGTAGCGGCGGCAAGATTGACGGAAAAGCTTTGGCCAACATTGTTTTCCCCGCCCCCGGCGGTCCGACTAGCAGCAAATTATGCCCACCCGCTGCCGCGATCTCGGCTGCCCGTTTGGCCAGTTCCTGTCCCGTAATCTCAGCCAGATCTACTTGCGCCGGTGCATCATCCAATAGTGGCTCAATTTCCAAATTTTTTACCGGTGCAATTGATTCCCTGCCGGCAAGGTGCGTGATCAACTCGCTCAAATCTCGGACCGGGTACACGCTCACTCCTGGGATCACCGCCGCCTCACTCGCCGCCGTTACCGGCACATATACTTCGCCCACTTTCTTCTCTCTCGCCAGCATCCCGACGAGTAGCACTCCCCGGCAATGCTTGACACTCCCATCCAACCCCAATTCACCGTAATAATAGCCTTGTGATTCAATAGTTTTTTCGTTTTGAGTTATAGTTTTGATCTTTGAGTTTTGAAGTTTGAGTTTTATCTCCCCATTAGCCAACAAAATACCAACTGCAATGGGGAGATCGTAATTAGTCCCCTCTTTGTGCAAATCTGCCGGTGCCAAATTTACGGTAATCCGTTTGTCGGGAAAGTTGGCCCCACTATTTTCGATCGCCTTCTTTACCCTCGCCCGTGACTCCGCCACCGCTTTATCGGGCAGTCCTACAATGTCGAAGGCCGGAAATCCTTTCTCCGCCACATCCACCTCTACCACCACTTCTATTGCCGTAAGACCCACCGTCGCTACGCTTTTTTCTCTCGCCAACATGATTAAACTATAGCAAAAATTATGCAGTCAATTTATCTTCCACATGCCCCGCTCTTCCCTCACCGCTCCCTCTATTTCCAGCTTTCCTAGCATCGACATAATCTCTCCCACATTCCTTCCCGACTGACGCGCTATCTCGTTCGCCCCCATCGGCCCATTTACTTTTAACAAAGTGGCTATTCCCCTCTCTCCCTCGCTTAAGTTAACTAGTTTTGAACCTTGGTTTTGATTTTTGATTTTTAAGCTATTAGTTAATTTATCCAACTCTTCCTTTGTGAGCGCAACCGCCAAGCCTTGTGCAACCAACGCGTTTGCCCCCTCACTCGTCGCCGAAAACACGCTTCCTGGGACTGCGTAAATCGGCTTCTGCATTTTCCGCGCCCAACGCGCCGTACTCAGGGTTCCCGATTTATGTCCTGCCTCCGCCACAATCACGATGTCGGATAGCCCGACTACAATCCTGTTGCGCTGGGGGAACATCCAGCGCTGGCACACAGTATCTCCGGGGTATTCCG
>CAZBFT010000088.1:0-2896 GCA_964491465.1 uncultured Pseudomonadales bacterium | reverse complement strand
TCATGCGCCGTCCTGTATACCATTTTTACCTCTCCCGGTACCCCGGACACTTCCTCCACACTCCCGGCCGCCGCCACCTCTCTCACGATCCTGTCACGCACTTTGTGCTCATGGTCTCCATCCGCCCAAGCCGATTTGGCTAGTTCTGCCTCAAAGTATTTGTTTAGATAAGTTAGCCCCGCATCCTCGACTACGTTTTTGGTAAAAGCCAGGGCAAAGACTGGCTCAATGCCGCTACTGGTATCGGCCAGCATCGAAATGCTCCCAGTCGGCGCAATGGTCGAGATGGCGACATTCCGAACTTTTTCCCCCTCTTTTGCAAAAGACGACTCTTTCCACCTCGGGAATACCCCTTTCTCTTCCGCCAATCTCGCACTCTCATCCCAACTCATTTCTTGAATAAATTTAGCCGTTTTGGCCGCCAGCTTGACCCCTTCTTCCGAGTCGTACGGAATTCTTAGTTGATACAGCAAATCTGCCCAGCCCATGACACCTAGTCCTATCCGCCGGTTAGCCCGTACCGTCTCCGTAATTTGTGGCAGCGGATATTTACACGCATCAATTACATTGTCCAGCATCCTCACTCCCGTCCGCACCACAAACTCCAGCCTCTCCCAGTTAATACCCGATTTGAGAATTTGAGAATTTGTGATTTGAGAATTTGAAAATCTCGCCAAATTTATCGATCCCAAGTTGCATGCATCAAACGGGTGTAGCGGCTGCTCCCCACACGGGTTGGTCGCGTCGATCCTCCCATACTTGTCTAGCAGTGGATTATTGCGGTTGATTGGATCGAGAAATATCAGTCCCGGATCCCCAGTTCTCCAAGCCATGGCCACCAGTTGTGACATCAGGCTCCGAGCACGCAGGGTCTGTACTGTTTCTCCAGTCCGCGGATTTTTTAGCTCCCAGTCCCCATCTTTCTCGACCGCCTTCATAAACGCGTCGGTCACCCCCACCGAGATATTAAAATTCTCGATCTCGCCCGTTTCGCTTTTACAGTTGATAAACTCCAATATGTCCGGGTGATCTACGTTTAGGATCCCCATATTGGCACCCCGCTTTTTCCCGCCCTGCATAACTTGCCGGGTGGCAATATCAAACACTTTCATAAACGACACGGGGCCTGTCGCAAAGCCCCCACTACTTTTGGTCACCGCATCCCCTTTGGGTCGCAACTTGGAAAAGTTAAAGCCCGTCCCTCCCCCCGTCTGATGCACCATGGCCATATATTTCACACTGTCAAAAATTCCTTCCATGGAATCCTCGATGGGCAGTACAAAACAATTGGCTAGTTGTGATTGTGGCGTTCCCGCGTTATTGAGAGTCCGGCCTGCCGGCAAAAATTCTAGTCGGCTCATCACCTCGTAAAACCGTGCTTCTACTTGTTTCCGCTTATTTTTCTCTTCCACAGCTGCCAAATTTTTTGCAACTCTACGGAAAAGTTCGCTCGGAGTTTCAATTACTCTCCCCTCTTCGTCTTTGAGCAAGTACCTGCTTTGCAACACCTTCAGTTGGTTGGGAGTCAAATCCAAATCATCTTTGACACCTATCAAACGCTCTACTCTCCGCTCTTCACTCCTGGCTTGCCGATATAAAATATAAGCTTTGGCCGTTTGGTAATGCCCCGCCGCCATCAGTACCTGTTCCACAATATCTTGTACCTTTTCTACTTGTGCCACTTCTCCCTTCCCCAAAGACTTCTCAACCAACGCCACCACAATCTCAGCCAATCTCTTGGCTTCTCCTTGTACTGAGCCTGCCGAAGTGTCAAATTCGCCGGTCTGCACGCCTGCTTTCCCTATCGCCCCGGCCAGTTTCCCCACTTCGAATGGTACTTCCCGCCCATCTCGCTTTATTATTTTATTTAAGTTATTTTTAGGTAATGTATTTTGCATAGCTATGTAATTTTATTAAAAATAAAAGAATCCTCATCTTCACGCTTGATAAACTGATTCAATACATCACCTAAATCAGTTGATTCTTCTCTTGTTAACACCTTATAACGTCTATTTTCCGGATAACCAGCTTGCTCTAAATTCTCGTACGTTATGAAGATAAAATTCCTGAGTAATTCTGGACATTCATCTTTAACCTTATCGTAGAGTTTCAGCAATCTATCTCTCTGCCCTGAACTATTGTCAGTTACAGTTATCACTCCCAATCCACTTTCAGTCAACGAAGCTTTTATAGATTGTAGTAAAGGAATTACTTCATCTATGCTCACAAATCCCAACACGTCGTTAAGCATCATTAGATCAAATCCCCTTTCATTCTCCGGAAAAGTCGATTCTTTATCTAGACTTACATACTGAATACGTTCATTGGAGTTATCTAGCAAACGCTGTACCCTGTCCAAAGGCTTTGCTCTCACATCCATCATTGTTAGTCTCTCTGCATCTAATGCTTCGGCAATCAAAAATCCGCAAAACCCGTCGCTACAACCATAATCACCAACTTTACCAAGTTTTCTCCCCTTAAACCTTTCTTTAATAAATTCACCCAACTTAAACTCGTATCCTGTGTAAAAATCTAAACTTCTCGCCCCCCATCCATCCAAACCACCCACCAAATACTCTCTTGTTCTCGCGTCGGGCACTTCTCGATCAAACCAATTCCTAGTATCACATTTTCCGCTCATATTATCCTTTCCGACGAGTAGCTGTTCACTTTATTCCTGGCAGCTAATTTTATCCGCATACGCTATATCCGCAGTCCACACACTTGCTACAGCCGTCTTGTTTGTGTAAATGTCCCCCGCACTCGGGACAAATTTCACTGTCTTGCTGACCCGCCGGTTCACTGACCCGCTGACCCGCTGATTCGCCGATTTGCTGATTAGCCGAAACAAGTACCTGATCCCCCTTACTCCCATCCCGGTAAATCGTGACTCCCT
>CAZBFT010000087.1:2723-3028 GCA_964491465.1 uncultured Pseudomonadales bacterium | reverse complement strand
CTGAAGCTTATATTTCGTCCAGGTGGGATTTGAGGGTAGTAGCACTGGCGTAGAGCAAGTCTTGCTCTTCGGGAGAGAGAGGGAGATCGAGGATCTGTTTGACGCCGCTGCGGCCTAGGATGCAGGGGAGGGAGAGTGCCACATTTTCCAGCCCGTATTGGCCGGTGAGGACAGAAGAGAGAGGGATCACTTTGGAAGAGTCGCGAGCGATAGCTTCCACAATACTACTTACGGCTGTCGCGATGCCGTAGTAGGTAGCGCCTTTGCCCCTAATAATTTTGTATGCATCCTTCCTGGTCTCTTCC
>CAZBFT010000087.1:0-2713 GCA_964491465.1 uncultured Pseudomonadales bacterium | reverse complement strand
GCGCTGGCGATCCAGCCGGTGTCGTCGGCGCCCACGCTCGTCGGCGACGCCTGGCGGGGCCTAGTCACGGTCACGCCGGCGTTGAGCGTCGTGCATCCGGACCTGCCGGTGCGGGTCGAGACGCTCTGTGGAGGGGATCGGCGCCAGCACGGCGGCGTGTCGTCCGGGGAGGTCTTCTTCTCCTGCGTGCTGCCGCTCGGCACGCATCAGGTGACGGTGCGGGCGGAAGCGGGCGGTATCGAGCAGGGTGCCGGATCCTATGACTCGACCGGCCGGGAGATTGGCGAACTGGGTAGCTTGGTAAGTCATGATGTCGAGAGGGTTGGCGACCATGAGAATAAGGGTGTGGGGAGCGTGTTTGACGATTTTGGGGATGAGCGCTTTGACAATGTCGCAGTTACCTTTGGTTAAATCTAGCCTCGTTTGGCCGGGTTTTTGAGCGTAACCGGCAGTGAAAATGACCAGGTCGGTGCCCGATAAGTCCTCGAATTTGTCGGTGGCCGTAATGGTTACGTGGGGGTAAAAGGGGGCGCCGTGCATAAGATCGGCTTTTTCGCCTTCGGCTTTGGCTAGTTCACGGGAGAAAAGGACGAGCTCGGTGCAAAGGCCTTTGAGTAGGAGAGCGTAGGCGGTGGTCACTCCGACTCGGCCGAGCCCTACTATCGCGACTTTAAAAGTTTCAGTTTTGAGCATTACTTTCAGTATACCAGCTAATCAGCAAGTCAGTTTGTCGGCAAATCTGCAAATCAGAAAGTCGGCGGGTCAGCATATCGGCTTGTCAGTTTGTTGGTATATCAGCAAAATCTGTTAATCAGTACTCTGACTAAACTGATTAGGCTGACGGACTGGAACTCTGAATTGCTGATCTACTGATGTGCAGATATGGTACGATAATCTACGTTATGCCCAAGAAAACATTCCAGATTGCAATTGACGGGCCGGTGGCGGCGGGGAAGGGGACGACGGCGAAACTGGTGGCACAAAGACTGGGGTTTCTCTATGTGGATACGGGGGCAATGTACCGGGCACTTACTTTGCATGTACAAAGACGCGGGGGTGACTGGAGCAATGAGCAGCAGGTAGTCACAATTTTGCAAAATGACAAGCCGGAGGTGGGTTTGAGGGTGCCAACGGAAGAGGAAAAGGATGGGAGGTTGTGTACGGTACTACTCAATGGTGAGGATGTGAGTTGGAAGGTGCGAACAGAAGAGGTATCGCGGGGAGTGTCGATAATCACTCAATACGCGGATGTCAGGGATATGATTACTCCTATGGCCAGAGCGATTGCCGAAGAGCAGGACGTAGTGATGGAGGGGAGGGATATCACCAGCGTAGTACTACCGAATGCCGATTTGCGGATTTATATGGATGCGGATGCGATGGAACGAGCCAAGCGGAGACATAGGGAACTACTGATGCGGGGGGAAGATGTAGCGGTGGCGCAAGTTTATAAAGATTTGGTAGAGCGTGATAAACGTGACAGTGAGCGGGAGATTGCGCCTCTTAAGAAAGTACCAGGAGCGTGGATACTGGATACAACGGGTCTGACGATAGACCAAGTGGCAGAGCAAATAGTGGAGAGGGTAAAGAAACTGGAGAAAACATGAGACGCAGGAAAAACGAACTTGAAGAGGATGTGATCTCTCGACAAGCGCGAGAAGACCAGGGGGAAGAACTGAGCGAGAAAGACCTGAAAAAGAAAAAACGGGAAGAGGGAAAGGAAAGACGGAAAAAAGCCAAGAAAATGGACAAGGTAGAGAGGTGGAGCGGGATGATACTGCTTGGGATGATACTGCTGATTGGGTTTTTGCTGTGGGTAGCGGGGGAGATGAGATTTTAGAGAATTTGGCCGGTTTGGGTGCAGTCTAGGTTGGGAGCGGAGCCTCGCACAAAGTATTCGTAGCGTGGGTCTTCACAGGACATATTGACTCTGACAATATTCTCGGGTTGGTTAAAGGCGAGATTATCGGTACCGTCCAGGAGCTGAGACATGGTGCGACTCCAGATTGGGGAGGCACCCGTGATCCCGCTGGCCACTTGGCTCATGGGGGTATTGTCGTTGTTGCCGACCCAAGTAGCGACGAGGAGTCTGGGAGTATAGCCAAAGGTCCAGTTATCTCGGAGATTGTTGGTGGTACCGGTTTTGACGGCGACGGATTTGCCTTTAATATTTAAAATGGAGTTGACGCCAAAGGCAGGGGCGCGGGCAACCGGATCTGAGAGGATACTGTTAATCTGGAAAGCAACCGATTCGGGGATGACCTGTTGTTTGGGTAAGGGAATAAAGGGGTAATTGGGTAGATGAGTGCCTTGAGAATCTTGTACGTCGAGGATGGCGCTTAGGGGTACTTTATAGCCGTTGTTGGCAAATACGCCGTAGGCCGTAGCCATATCGAGCATTTTTACTTCTCCGCCGCCTAGAGTGAGGGAGAGGCCAAAGCGGGACGGGTCGTCCCAAGTACTAATACCCATTTCGCGAGCGAGGGTGACAAGATTGTTGACACCCAGCGAGTTGAGGATTTTGACGGCGGGGACGTTGTAGGAGCTGGCCAGTGCTGTACGGGCGGTTATGGTACCGTGGAAACGGCCGTCGTAGTTTTGGGGGCAGTAATCGGGACTTCCCCGGGAGCGGAAGCAAATAGGGGCATCATCAATGGTAGAGCTCGGAGAGAGCCCGCGCATAAAAGCAAGAGTGTAAGTGAGCGGTTTGATG
>CAZBFT010000086.1:280-3035 GCA_964491465.1 uncultured Pseudomonadales bacterium | reverse complement strand
AACCCAGTACATGATAACCGACTAGCTTCAAATTTCTTCATAGTGGCTATTATAGCGGTACAATCAAGTGTATGTTAATTGATACGCACGCGCATTTATGGTGGGATAGTTACCGGGAAGATCTGGAAGAAGTAATAGCAAGGGCAAGAGAGGCTGGGGTAGAAAAATTTGTCGTGCCAGGGACAGACCTAGAAACGAGCCGGCAAGCGGTAGGGCTGGCAAAAAAATATCTGGGAATGGTGTACGCGGCGGCGGGGATACACCCTGAGGAAAGCGCAAAACTCATAGATCAAAAATCAAAAGTTGAAGCATTGGGAAACATGATTATGGAAAACCGAAAGTGGATAGTGGCGGTGGGGGAAGTGGGGACGGATAAGAACAATGAAAGAATGCAGGAATGCATGAATGAACAAATGGAATTGCTAAAGGCTCAGTGCGAGCTGGCGCTGGAATTTGATTTGCCCATGATTATTCATACCAGGCAGAGCTTGGCAGAGACATTGCAAGTTCTAGATAAGCTGCCGAAGGTGCCGCGAGGACAGTTCCATTGTTTTTCACACGATGAGGAAGGGTTAAAGGAAGTATTGGCGCGAGGATTCTACGTGAGTTTTTGCGGGAATGTGAGCTGGAGTAAGCGGGTACAGAAATTGGTACCGCTCGTGCCGTTGGAGAGATTGCTATTGGAAACTGACAGCCCACTTATGACGCCGAGAAACCAAAAAGGTGAACTACTGGGGGGAAATGAGCGGAATGAGCCGGCAAATGTTAAAATACTCGCTCTACTCCAGGCTGAGCTGCAAGGAACCACCATAAGTGTGCTCGGAGAGCAGACTACAGAAAACGCGAACAGACTATTTGGAATATGAACAACCTACAAAAAATGATCAAGCGACACCCGGTGCGGACTAAGCGAGCACTGGAAATTTTGCCGGGATCAGTGTCGTGGTTTCTAATCCTGTTTCCAATCTGGGGGTCATGGGTGATACCTGAGGTAGTGGCGTATTACATCATTGGTTTTAGTGTGTACTGGTTTTACCGTTCGATGACGACGGCCGCGCTGGCAGTACTGGGCTATTTTAAAATGCGGTCGTTCCAGTTATACGATTGGCTAGCCGACCTGAATGCTTTCCCTGATTGGCGGCGCGTGCACCACATTATCATCATCCCCACATACAAAGAGCCAATGGCAACTCTTGGGCGGACGCTCGCCAAACTAAGCGAACAGACATTCCCACTAAAAAATATTCATATTATGTTGTCATTTGAGGACAGGGAGGGTCCAGTTGCCAGAGAGAAGGCCCGGGACTTGCAGAGAGAGTACGGCAAAACTTTTGGGCATTTGTGGGCAACGTACCATCCGGACCTACCAGGTGAAGTCAAGGGCAAGTCATCCAATACCAGCTGGGGGGCCAAAGAAGCGAAGAGAATTTTGGTAGACGAAGAAGGGCAAGACATTGATTACGTCACGATCACTAGCGAGGATGCGGATGCATTGTTGCCACCGCAATATATGGCCTGTCTCACCTACCACTTTTTGGACAACCCCAATAGGTATACGACGATTTGGCAGGCAGCTTTGCAGTTTTATAACAATATTTGGAAAGTTCCCCTATTTGTGAGGGTATTTTCCTCATCCGCGTCAGTGATGATGCTGGCTAATGTGGCAAGACGAGACCGATTGATTAATTTTTCGACTTATTCGGCATCACTGACAATGATTGATAAGATCGGCTACTGGGATACGGACGTGATCCCGGAAGACTGGCGATTGTTTTTCAAGGCTTTTTTTGCGCTGGAAGGCAAGGTAGTGGTGGAACCGTTATTCTTGCCAATTATGGCTGATGCCGCCGAAGCGGAGGGGGTATGGAAAACGTACGGCAATCAGTACGAACAAGTGAAGCGCTGGGCGTGGGGGGTTTCTGATACTCCGTACGTGATCTCACAGTGGATCAACGCAGACAAAGTACCGTTTTGGGAAAAAACGATCAGAGTGTTGCGGGTCATGGAAGACCATTTCCTGTGGCCGGTCAACTGGTTTGCGATCACGATTGGAGCTTTGCTGCCGCCACTACTAAACAAAGAGTTTTCCCGGACCATAATAGGCAAAACCCTGCCACAGGTAACCAGTGCGATACTGACGATCTGTTTGCTGGCCTTGTTGGTCATGATTGTGCTCAACTTTAAGCTGCGACCCAAGAAAGGCGGGCGACGGATCCCGATCTTGGGATTTGTGTTTGAGGTACTAGAGTTTGTAACGTTGCCGGTGGTGGGATTCTTCTTTTCGGCTCTCCCTGGGATTGACGCTCATACCCGACTCATGCTGGGGAGATACATTGAGTACAAAGTGACGGAAAAAGTGGCGCCGGAGGATAAAACGAGGAGCAAGGTCAAAGGTGAAAGGTGAAAGGTTGAAGGGCAAGGTTTGTGGTATGCTTTTTTTATGGAGAAGATATGGCAAATAGTAGCACGACTGCAAAAATGGTGTAACCGGCACGAGGCGATTTTGGTTTTTTTGCTTTTGACCATTATTCTGCGATTACCGAGTTTGGTGACTCCGCATTATTATGGAGATGAAGAAATTTACTTTGTGATGGGGAGAGCTTGGCGTAGCGGGATACCCCTGTATCACGCCATGTTTGATCACAAACCGCCTTTAATTTATATCCTGGCGGGTATTTTTAACACCGTAGCCAGCTTCCGGATGATGCTGCTGGTCATGATGGGGGTACACACGGTATTGTTTTGGAAATTGGTC
>CAZBFT010000086.1:0-270 GCA_964491465.1 uncultured Pseudomonadales bacterium | reverse complement strand
CGATTCTTTGGGCGAGAACACAGGATTTTGGGTTATGTCAGTGCTTTGATTTTTGTGGTTTTGTCGTCACTGCCCACCCTTGAAGGATTAATTGTGAACGCAGAGCTGCTGATGATGCTGCCGGTGACAGCGGCGCTATTAATGGTATGGGGTGACGGGCGACCGCAAGGGGTCGCCCCTACATTACGGTATTTAACGGCGGGACTGGTGGCAGGACTAGGGTGGCTGTACAAAATCCCGGTGATGTTTGATGTAATTGCGATCGGGTTA
>CAZBFT010000085.1:0-3048 GCA_964491465.1 uncultured Pseudomonadales bacterium | reverse complement strand
CTTTTTCTCATTGTGACGGTGGGATTGCTCTTTGATTCTCGCCTCACTTTAATTGCAGCGACGGCTATCCTGAGCTTCGTCTATCTGCTGGACGTTTTTTTCAATCTATTCGTCACCCTCAAAAGTCTACATTTCCCGCCCGAATTAACCTTCTCTCACGCTCAGCTCTCGGCCATTACCGACGACGAACTACCGGTTTATTCTATCCTGGTTCCCCTGTATCGGGAGTCCCGCGTTCTCCCCAATTTTGTCCGCTCGATAAACCGTCTCGATTATCCAACTAGCAAGCTCGACATTATTCTCTTGCTCGAAGAAGACGATGTAGAGACCATCACCCAGGCAAAATTACTCAACCTCCCTCCCCATTACCAAATCCTCATAGTCCCCCACAGCTCCCCCAAAACCAAACCCAAAGCCTGCAACTACGGCCTTTTGCACGCCCGTGGAGAGTATGTTGTGATCTACGACGCCGAGGATCAGCCTGACCCCCTCCAACTCAAATGTGCCTACTTGGCACTTAGCCGCGGTGGCGCGCATCTCGGTTGTGTCCAAGCCAAGCTCAACTACTATAATCCCGCTCACAATCTCTTGACTCGCTTATTCACCGCTGAGTACAGTCTCTGGTTTGACGTTATTCTCCCCGGACTCCAATCAATTCGTACCACCATTCCCCTGGGTGGCACAAGCAATCACTTCCGCACCCAAGTCCTCAAAGATCTGCATGGTTGGGATCCGTTTAATGTGACCGAAGACGCCGACCTGGGTACCCGGCTATTTAACGCGGGCTACCAAACCGCCATCATCGACAGCACTACGCTCGAAGAAGCCAATAGTAACTTCAAAAACTGGTTTCGTCAGCGGAGTCGTTGGCTCAAAGGTTATATGCAGACTTACCTTGTGCATATGCGCCATCCGCTCGCGCTCTTCCGTCGCCAGGGAGTTCACGCCCTGCTCTTCAACCTGATTGTCGGCGGCAAAATCGCCTTTATTCTCATCAACCCACTCTTGTGGGCCATGACCTTGAGTTATTTTTTACTCTACCCATATTTTGGTCCCGCCATCGAAAGTATCTATCCGGCCCCTGTTTTCTACATGGCCGCGACTAGCCTTGCCCTGGGTAACTTTGTAGCTCTCTATAACTACATGGTTGGGACTGCCAAACGCGGCCACTGGGAACTCGTCAAGTACGTATTTTTAATCCCGCTTTACTGGCTCGGTATTAGTGCCGCCGCTATCATGGCCATTGTTCAACTGATAGTCAATCCTCACTACTGGGAAAAAACCATCCACGGCCTCCATCTCGATGCCAGTACCTCGCAAGCGGCCAAGTCAAAAAATCATGCCAAAAATTTCCAACGTCTCGCCGATCTTGCCACTGACGCCTTTACTGCCGGAGGTGTCATGGTGATCGCCACCCTCTTCGCCAACGTCATGAACTTTCTTTACAATGCCTATCTTGGTCGCCATCTCAGCCTGGTCGATTTTGGGGAGATTAGCTTATTTGGCAGCCTCCTCTCACTTTCAACCATTCCCTTGTCTGCGCTCTCCCGCACAGTCACTCATGCTAGCGCCTATCTGCTCGGGAAACTGGGTTTTCCCCTTAAATCTTTTTGGCTCTCACTCCGTCGCCGGGCCATATTCACCTCTTTAACGGTCACCCTTCTTTGGCTACTGGTGATTCCTCTACTCATGCGCTTTTTCCGTGTCGACTCAGCGGTACCATTTCTCTTGTTTGCGCCAGTTTGGATGATCGGGACCCTCAACGCCCTCAATGGCGGTTTCTTAAGCGGCAATCTCCTCTTCACCGTGACCGCGTTATCGGCCGTTATGGAATCACTCACCCGTTTTGGTTTCGCCGCTGCCTTAGTCAACCTAGGTTTCACCCCGCTAATCTACGCCTCCACTCCACTCTCACTCCTGGTAGTTATGCTCATCGAGTGGTGGTCAATCCATCGTCTCAAAAACCGCACCACCACCACGCGACTCACGCAAAGCGACTTGTCGCTCTCCGGCAAATTCTACTTTACCTCGCTCCTTACCTCGTTAACCAAAGCCACCTACCTCAGCCTCGACTTAATTTTGGCCAAACACTTTTTGACTCCCGAGGCTGCCGGCGCATATAGCTACCTCTCGCTGGCTGGCAAAATGGTGTTTTTCGGCAGTAGTATGTTTAACCAATTTCTGATCCCCTACACCAGTCGGGATCTAGGAGCAGGCGCCTCTCCAAGAAATTCCTTCCGCAAACTCCTGCTCCTCATTTCTCTCGTCAATTTTGGGGCTTTTCTCATCTTTGGGGTATTTGGCTTTGTGACAGCGCCCTGGCTGTGGGGCAGTCGCGCAACTTTGATTATTCGCTATCTTCCGGCTTACTCCCTCGCCATGGCCCTCTTCTCGACCGCTTCCGCCATCACCACTTATCACCAAATCCGCGGGCGTCACTTTTTCCCCGTTTTCAGTTTCCTCTTGGCGTCTTTGATGGCCGTGGGGATGTATCTAGAACATCACTCCATCGGCGAAATTGTCTTGGTTGTCTCCATTGCCAGTGTCCTTTCCTTAGTTGGAGTAGTCCTCTTGACTCGTTACTACGGCATCGTGGTCGACTCTATCCACGCCTTCATCGACTTTATCGGACTCTTTCGGCCCTTGCCTCCTACGGGTCCCTTGCCGGGCGGCAAACTCCGCATTCTTATCTTCAACTGGCGCGACCTCCGTCACAAGTGGGCGGGGGGAGCCGAAGTTTACTTGCACGAACTAAGCAAGCGCTGGGTTCAAATGGGGCACGAGGTGACCATCTTTTCCGGCAACGACGGCAAGTCGTCTCGGTTTGAACGGCTGGACGGCGTCCGACTCGTCAGGCGGGGCGGCTTTTATCTCGTGTATTTTTGGGCATTCCTCTACTACTTTTTCCGTCTGCGCGGGCGTTACGACGTAGTTATCGATAGTGAAAACGGGTTACCTTTTTTTACCCCCCTCTATGTCAGTGAGCCGGTCTTTCTCCTGATTCATCACGTACACCAGGAAGTCTTCCGCAAAAGTTTGATCCCTCCG
>CAZBFT010000084.1:1623-3050 GCA_964491465.1 uncultured Pseudomonadales bacterium | reverse complement strand
GACCTACGACCTCTTTCTTATCAGGAAAGCGTTCTACCACTGAACTACGCACCCCTTAATGTACATGAGGAATTTTATCACACCTGGGCGAAAGCGACGACATAGTTGGTGCCATAGTATTTGCTGCATTTGGGGCACGTGGTGTAGTTGAGATAGATTTTCTTGGCTTGTTTCTTTTTGGAGGCGACGTACTCCTTCATCACGGCTATCCACTTGGGAGCGTCTTGAAAAGGCCCTACAAAAACCTTGGAGAGAAAAGTGCCGCTTAGCTCAACATTTTCCAATCCCGGCACGTTCTTAGTCACCGCAAGAAAATGCTCGGATTGCCAGGGAGAGAGATCATATGACAGCATAATGTTTTCGGTTTTGTCGGTGGCATGAGCAGCCTCGACCATATTCATAACTTTTATCATCACCTGACCCATGTTTAGTGGCATATAAAAGAAACTGCGGACAGTAAAGCGGACAAATGACTTGTTTTTGAAGACAAATGTTTGGCCATCCCAACCTGCGGGGTCAAACTTGGGACAGCAACCGGTAGGATTGTCTCGGCTAACTTTGGGGACGTGATTGACTGCCATGTTACCTCCATTATTATGTGTGAATAATGCTAGTTTGAGTATACAACTTATGGCAATTGTTTGAGGGCGCTATCGATGAGAAAAACCTGATTACTACGTAGCAATGGCATTTGATCAAGTGCGAAGAAGCCGTATTCAGCGACTTCGTGGGTGGGAGTAAACTCGCCGCCGATTAGTACTCCCGTATAGCACATATCTAGGATGGCCATGTCCCGGTCGGTCCTGGTCTTGAGGGAAGAGTCCACGCTGACAATGAGACCTGATTCCTCTTTGATTTCGCGCTCGAGCCCTTCTTTGGGGTGTTCTCCACCTTTTAAATAACCGCCGGGGAGACTCCACGAATGAGCGCGATAGCTGTGCTTAAAAAGTAAAATTTCTCGCCGGTCGTTGAAGATAATCCCGGTGACACCGACGAGAAACTTGTCCTGAAACAAATTCATCGCCATTAACTGAAGACTCTTGGGTAGCTTGAGCCACCCCCATAGCTTGGCGAGTAGAGTTTTCATAGAGCGTTGGCGTCGACTATTTGAGGGCCCTCGTGCTTCAATTTTTCGTTTTCTAACTCGAGTTGATGAATCCGTTTTGTGAGTTCGAGAATTTCTGCTTGACTCGACACAATTTTTTGCTTATTGCCTCTGAGAGTAAACGCATTGGCAACACTCTTTATGATTTGGAAAACGTACGAGAGGATTAGACCCACGAGTAGCGAGGCAATAATCACATAAAATAGCGGTATGTTGTCAAAGCTATAGTGCACAAGGCTAAGGGTGACTGGGCTCAAATTATCTTTGGCGATGTAGACAAAGCTAGTACCAGCCAGAATGAGCAGGATAATGTTAAGCATGC
>CAZBFT010000084.1:0-1523 GCA_964491465.1 uncultured Pseudomonadales bacterium | reverse complement strand
ATTCCCATATTACTGTCTCCTTATATATTAATTAATTATGGTTGCGTGACATTGACCTCGACATTGTCGGGCATTTCGATTACGGTGGGCACGGTGATTTGAGCCGGTCCCATACGACGGAGAGCGGGGAGACCATAGAACACAAAGACAATGGCGAGGGTGATAAGAACAATAATCCCCAGTAAAAACCCGTATTGGCCGGATTCGCTATTGGAAGCTGGGTTGTTGACGACGGTGGTCATAGTTGAGTCCTCATTAATTAATGATATTTATTCTGGTTGTTTTTCTCCGGATGTGATCCGTACCAGTTTCACAATGCCCCAAGCTAAGATGGCATAAACAATGATGGCGACCAACGTCGCAGGCTCAAAGACAGCGCTCATCTCTAGTCCGGGAGCAACACCTCGCCTAAATATGCCCTCAAAGGGATAGATGAAGATGCTGGTTAAGGTGTAGATTGCGCGGACAAAACCACTAGCAAGACTGGCCCCCGTGAGCTTGAAAATGAGCCGAAAGGCGAGCAGGATTTCAAGTGCTCCCAAAACGTAATAGATCAAGTACTCAATCTTTTGAGTAGATGAGGCCCCTAGTTTGGTTTCTTCAATTAATTCGGTCATAGTTTTTTGACCTCCTTCTTGGCCGATTGGGTTGCTTTCTCGGCGGTTTGAATGGCTCGACTAGCCACTTTTTGGATTTTCTCTTTATTATTTTTATCTTTGAGAGCAATAACAGAGGCGATGACTGCCCCCGCGCCAACGACTGCTCCGGCAACTGCAGCAAATACTTTCCCTTTACTATCACTGGTCATATACCTCCTTGTCTGTCACACAAAACACGATTATTTTCAAAAACCCAAGGTTAGAGCTCGATTTTGCTAATGGCCGTGACAACCGGCAAGTAGCTAATTAAAGCTTTTTCGACGAGAGAAGTGAGCGTGACTTCGTCCACCACGGCCTGCGCCCGCGCTTGTTTGAGAAGGGCTGGCTTGAGAAAGAGTGTAACGCGCTGAGAAGTGGTTGATTTGGTTGACATAGTTCATATACTACAACTAATTGTAGTAGTTGTATATAGGCAATATATACGCGCACTTTTCTCCACGCAAAATACCCCCGGCGACTGGCGCTTGAGGGGCTACTGGCTATCAAAGGAACCTAATCCTTCGACAAGCTCAGGATCTACACTACGTTTCGAATTTGCAAAGAGATGGTAGCACACGGAATTAAGAATTGAGAATTGGTTATGTTTAAACAGATAACCAATAAAAAGCTGTGGACGTAATCTTCCCCTTGCGGGGCGGGTCGTGATGCCCTTTTTACTCCTAGAAAGGAGGTGATCCATCCGCTCCTTCCAGAACGGATACCTTGTTACGACTTAGCGCTCATCGCTGACCTTACCTTTGGCGGGTCCATCCCTTGCGGGTTAGGATTTCCGACTTCAGGTACTGCCAACTTTGCTCACTTGACGGGCGGTGTGTACAAGGAGCGAGAACGTATTCACCGCGGCCTGCTGATCCGCGATTACTA
>CAZBFT010000083.1:0-3106 GCA_964491465.1 uncultured Pseudomonadales bacterium | reverse complement strand
TGAAAATCTCAAAATTGGTCTCGCCGCCGAAACGGTTTACGACAAGCTGCGCGGTGTCATGAAGACGCACGGCTTGCCGACCGGCCCGGTCGACCAGCTCGAGCAGCTTTGTGGGCCTGATGGCACACAAGATCCCGGTGGGAGCGTGGAATTCGGCTTTATGGGTCAACAGATCAAGTTGACCTGTGCGTTCCATGCGATGGTTCCGGCCGCTGCGGCGAGCCTCGAGAGCTTGCTCTCGAACCCTGGTCCGATGCCGACACCCTGGCCGACGCTCGCGCCAAGCTGGACGCCTGAACCGCGATCCGAGAATTACGATCAGATCCTGGGTGTACTGCAGAAGCATGGAATCGCGACTGCCAGGAGCATCGTCGCTGACCTCGAGAAGGCATGTGGACCCGCCGGCAATCTCAACACGACATGTGAAGTCATCTTCATGTACCGCAACGAGACGGTACGGCTGTCAAGCTTCCATGTCATGGTTCCTGCCGCGTGGCAGAGCCTCGATAGCCTGCTCACAGACATCGAGAACCCGCCGCCGACGCTGGCCGCGCCTGTGCAGACGAGCGAAGCCTACTCGGTTTCAGCCGTGCAGGTGTACATAAACTTCCAGGGTGTCCTGGAAGAGCATGGTATCACGGACGTAAGCGTGGCCAATATGTGTGGGGAAGACTTGCAGCGTGAGGGAAGTACGAGCTTCCAATTCCACGGCCAGACCGTGGAACTCACCTGCAGATACCATATCCAGATCCCCTTCGGCTGGATAAGTTTCGACCACGTATTGACCTACTATGAGTCACTGGACCAGTAGTCCAATCCACAGAGGCGGGTGGCCTTAAAAAAGCTACCCGCCTCCTGCGGGATCTTCATTCACAAAAAAATTGAAAACCCACCACCTTAGGGTGAGTGGGCCGAGCCGGCCGAGAAGCCTGAAAAGAACCTCTGAGAGGGCAGATTGCCCAACTCAGATATAAAGGTTACTTTCAGGGCTCGAATGGAGCTTAGGAAGGCACAATCGCGTGCCTGACCGAAACCATTCGAGGTAATCGGATCCGGAACAACAGGTTTTTGAAACGAGAGACAAGGTCTTTGAGAAAGGTGTGGTGGATTTATCCATCATTTTGGCATTATGCCACACCAATCAAAAAGACGCGTTAATCGAAGTAAAAAACCTGCAAGTTTGGCAGCCTTACGGATTTTTGTAGGACTGCGAAAATTGCAGAAATTTGATTTAAGCGACCTAGTGCAAAAGCGCACTTTAAGCCGCTGGTTTTTGTTATTAGCACCTTGATCCCACCATTCTTGCTTCAAGCCTTTAGGTTCTATTCGAACACGGCTTGAAGAGCGAATTTGGAGGGATTGCGGTGCATTAGCACCTTAACATGTGAATGAAAGAAACCACAAGCAGTTTATTTGTTTGTGGGATTTTTTGCGGAACGAAATCAGGGAATTTTGTTTTACAATGATTGTATGCGAGTCGAAGTAGACATGAGCGGAAGAATCGAAGAGACAAACCGTCCAACTGTACTTGCTCTTGCTAATGGAACTTTTGCAAGTATCCGAATATCTGCCAAAGATAAAAGAACGATACTGAAAACTTTACGCTATTTCAGACCAAAGTGGAGTGACACTCTGATTAGTGTTTTTGTTTTTAGTGTCCTACTGTACTTACTATTGAAAAACTACATCAGAAAAACGAATCAAGTAGTAGTTGATAATGAGTATGTTGGATATGGGGCCGTAATTAAAAATCGTGTTTTAACACTTTGCCGTAAAGCTGGAATTAAAACCAGTGGTGATAAAATTGACTTTAAGAGAATTGGTAAAAATTCCCCAGCCCACAATCTTGCTTTGGCCACTTTTAGAGGAGTATCGAAACCTACTAAGAAAGTACTCACAAAAGAAGTTTTAAAGTTTTTCTCTATAAAAAAATGACGGGGTCCTTTCTTTAAGGTTTTGCTTGGTTATGCACCGGAGTGAATACCTGCGCAGCTCCAAACCACCCGTCAGTATAAGCACTGTATCAAATAAGTCAGTAAAAATCAATCATCTAATTTCTTGATTTCGTTCCGCAAAATCAAAAAAATTCAAAAAGGAGGGCGAAATGCCTACGCGAAAGTTCGTGCAGGGCATCCTCGCCCTGCTGTTCGTTTTATCGATTGTATTGACCTGGGCCGGGGTGGTCTCGGCACAGGAGGATGTTTGGCTTGAAAACCCCGTCGAGGGATCTTACATCTCCAGCGAATTCGGCTGGAGGGAGATGGGTGGAAATGTTAATTTTCATCACGGACGGGATTTCGCAGCCCCGCTCGGGACGCCGATAGTAAGCGTCACGAACGGATACATAGTTTTGAGTGACTGGTGGCCCGAGTCAAGCCGGACCAACCAGGGAACGGGGCTTGGGTTGACCGTGGCAGTGTACGAGCCCTCGTCGGGTTTGTACATCTATTACGGCCACATGAGCCGATTTGAGTTTCCCAACTTGACCGAAGCCGTCCCTGTTCGCAAGGGGGACGTGATCGGTTACGTTGGTTCGACCGGTTGGTCGACGGGCCCACATACGCACCTGGGGATCTCGCGGAATGGTCCGGAGATCCAGAACTGCTGGAGTAGTGAGGGTTGTTGGTATGACCCTCGGAACTACCTCGGCAGTGCGCCGGCGGGACCGGTGGATCCGGATGTCAGGCCCATTCTTGCTCAGGGGATCGTGGCTCCGCTTTTTGAGCCTTTGGTCGATGAAGCCCCTCAGCATCCGGTACCGATTGTGGAGTACCAGAAGCTGCAGGCGACCAAGTCGGCCACGCAGCCGAAAGCTGCGCAAGTGGGTCCGTCGAGTAACACTGACGGACTAACCCAAACGGGGAAGTACATCCTGTTTGGGATTGCTGGGTTGGGGCTCCTCCTTGTCTTCTTTGGCTATGGCGGCCAAAGCAAGGGGGCCATGCTCCTCGGGTTGCTGCTTTTGGTCGGCGTCGTGGTCGCTTTTGTCGGACTCACGTCCGACACGCCGCCGTCAAGGCAGAGTCCACCTCCCCCGCCGACCCAAGCACCTCCTGCTCCGCGCCAGCTGTTCCAAATCGTCGAAGTAACGGTGACGATCTTCACG
>CAZBFT010000082.1:868-3331 GCA_964491465.1 uncultured Pseudomonadales bacterium | reverse complement strand
CTTCCAGCTCGGAGAGAGTCGAGGGCACACCTTGCGGCTGGGGAAATTCGGCCGGTGACTTACTTTGCCGCTACGCCATTATCGAATACACCGCGGTCTACAAAGGTGTAATGACCGGTGGCACTCAGGCTGAGTTTATTCTCCATCCCGTAGTCACTATGGGTGAAGACTGGACCGAAGTTAATTCAGTCATCGAAGGAAACAAAACCACCATTTCCTACCAAGCCACCGCGACAATAACTTTTTCCGGCGAAATGTGTATTACCAGCGTCGAGGAAAACACTCCTTCATCGGTTCTCGATGGTGAAGTTCCGCCAACCGATAAAAGCTACACAATAAAAACTCTCGACGAACGCCGCCTTTGGCCGGACCTGGGTCCATGGATCTTTCCTACAGATATCAACGAAGACTATCTTCGCCTTGATGCCTACAAAAAAGCCAAAGACATTGCTCTTTGGCCACAAAACGTCAATTATCTTTACGACCTTATCGAAGCCGATATGAAACCGAGTGGTGCATTTTACGAAAAAGTCAAAAGTTTCTACACCCCCGAGCTGGCACAAATGTACCATGTCAAAGGCTTTCTCATCGTCATGAATCCTACCAGAGGCGATCCCCTGGTCCGCTGTGACGGTAGTTACGTCAACAAATAATTTTGTCCCCCGCCATGGCGGGGGGCTTTTTTTGCATAGAAAAGGCCCCGCCTTACGGCGGGGCAAAAAACCAAAAATACTCTATCCAAAGATCATTAGGTAATACTTGGGTAGAACCCAGATCCAAGGCAAGAACAGAAACAGGAACATGACGAATAGAGTCGTCGCATCCGAATCCAGAATCAGCGCATTCCGGATATCAACAGTTCCATCTCGACCTCGGGTGGGTAAAAAGATCATGCCATAAACTACGCCAAAGAGATACGCAGTCGCCAGGCCGACAATTGCTGAAGTGGCAATCTGACCTTTCACCAACACGTTCAATTTAAGGGCAGCCCCTGCCTGGGCAACAACATCCGCCGGAATGACAAACGTAGCTATTTGAGCCGCAAGCAATTTGAACATCCAAACGTAAACAGCCGAGAACACCAGCAGCATTAATACCGCGGCAATTACTGACTTTCTTAGTGCGGCGCTGTCACGATTCTTGTGTCGTTTGATCTCCAATACTTGCACGACTAGGCCGACGAGCATGAGGACGATACCGATGGTTGACAGAAGAACTTCAGTTGGGAACCACCATTTCATCAGTAGTCCAAATAGGTATAGGCCTGCGGCAATCACTGAAAAGTCATGATTACCACTATCATATGCGCTGTATTGCATAAACGCATTGATCAAAAACCCAACCACTAGTGCAACGTACATCAAAATTAATGGAGAGGTGGTCCACCCAGCTTTGAATGCCCAACCTCCGATGCTCGACGCCAGGCAAATGAGTAGAACCGAAGTCACAATACCCACCATAAAATGTCTGATGTCGGAGTACTCTGCAGCCTGGGTCCTCTCACGAAAAATCGATAAGGCGACCAAGGGAACAGCCGCAAAGTATAACAACCAATTCAGATAGGAATTCCAGTTTCCAAAAAAATCCCCCCAGCTTGTCGGTTTGTTCAAAAACGATTCTGTGATGGAACTATCCAGATTCGAATTTGCCCAAGCGGCTTTTTCTTCTGGGGACATCTCCGTCAGCTGTTGATCGGTTGGTACGGGAGGCTGAGCCGAAGAGGACTCCGAACGACCTCCGCCCAGAAAAGGAATCGAAATAATACCGGAGCGGTTCAGAAAATAAACTACTCCGATTAGAGCCGCCAGGATCAACACGACCACAACGATGACTCCCGTGCCCTTCGAGCCCTTCTTGCCACCACCGATTTGAGGGGAAGCCTTAGCCTTTCCACCACCCCTTTTTCCAATCTTAAACCTACTCAGCAACCCACCCTTTGCAGGCTTTTCGGCTTTTTCCGGCCCGAACATTTCTATCGGCCCCGAAGGATTGCCCTGCAAGATATCCATCGAGTCAAAGCTCATTGGTCCGCCAGGGCTCTTCTTCTCACGTTTGGCGGGGGCAGGAGTTCCCATATCAGGAGCCAAGAATCCTTGACTTTGACGAGGCGCACCGCCACGTTCCAGCCGGCGCTTGTCTGCACGAGTCAGACCCTGGTCGCCTTTGGCCTTTCCAAAAAGCTTGGTTTTGGGTTTGACAGCAAGCGGGGGTTCGGTCGTCAGATCGGCAGACGGCATTACGCGCTTCTTAGGTTGAACGGGAGCACCCCCCATCAGTTGTTGCACTGACGAAAGGTCAATTCGCCTTCCCAGCATATCTATCACTTTCTCAGCCGGCCAACTATCTTTAAGAGCCATCAGCAGAGTAGCATCGATCATTCTGGCATGTTCCTGGTTAGATAGGGCCACGAATAGAGCCTGAGACAATCGAGGATCGATTCCGACTTTTTCCTCCCACTCCTTA
>CAZBFT010000082.1:0-858 GCA_964491465.1 uncultured Pseudomonadales bacterium | reverse complement strand
CCATTCGCGGAAATTCGCACTATTGGTAATAGTCATTTCTCACCTCCAATAAATTCAGATTTAATTTTTAAGGTCCAATCCCGAATTATACTACTTTTTCCTCCTGTCAAGCCGATAATAAACGAAAATTGCCTCACCTAGGCAGAGATATAAGATATTAAAATGCCCCGCCGGTAGGCGGGGCAAAACATAACTATCGTAAAAGGAAAGTCACCAGTCCGTTCCTAGTTGTGACGACCACAATATCTAGGTCTGTTAAGGATTTAATGACCGGGAGAGGGTCCTCGATCTTCATAATTCGGGCCCAAGCCAAGAAATTCTCACGACACATCCCATAAGACGATAAGCCAATTAGCACTTTGACCTGTTTCTCGTTCAAACGCAGGGTCTTGTCCACCAAGTCAATTTCACTTTGCGGATACGACCCAGTCCTGACGGTAATCAAATCGAGGACTAATAGAGCTCGGACGTCATTATATCGATGGAATACTTCCCATTGCGGTACAGTGATCGGTGATTGAAGCACTTGTCGCCACAAAGCCGCGGATTCCTGAGGTACCTTGATCTTGGTCAATCTTCCTCCTGTAAACGTGCAAATTTTCGTGCATGGCCATTTTACCACCCCATTGAATTCCCGCGCCACTTGGTTTACAATACACACCAGTTCCAAGACCAGAGGTTTACCTGCCGGCAGGCAGGCGATTAAAATCCTCTGCAGAACAGAAATCTGTTTTGCGCGTCTTGAGTACGCGTTTTTTTGCATCCAATGTGAAATACGCAATATAAAGTCTAAAATATTTTAAATGCCAAACCAAAGAAAAATCCACCAACTCGCCGAAATCGTCAAAAGTTTAAACG
>CAZBFT010000081.1:0-3417 GCA_964491465.1 uncultured Pseudomonadales bacterium | reverse complement strand
TTTTTTCCTGACTGCTAAGTCGGTTGACTAAGTGACTCCCGATATAGCCGCACCCGCCAGTGACAAGTATCATACTTAGATAACTTTCTGAATAAAGCGGCTAAAGCGCGACAGGCTCCAATCACGTATTAAATAACGTGGGATCAGGTAACGGCTGTCCCATAGAGTAAAATTTCCCGACCAGTTGGCGCAGGCGCAGGTATAGCCTGCTTCTTGAGCTGAGCGGGCACTATCAGGGTTAATGTCGTCGTGGCTGCCAAAGGGATATGACAAACATGTAACTGGTTTGTTGATAATTTGCTCTAGTAGAAGCTTGGACTGGCCGATTTCATGTTTTTGTTCGGCGGGGTGTAAGGTAACAAGACATGAGTGGGAAATAGTATGAGATCCGATTGTGATATTGGGTTCGGCCGCGAGTTTTTTTAATTCGGCGCGAGTCATAGCCCTACCTCGATCTATTTTGGGCGTACTAGTATCCCAATAAAAGGGTTGACCTTTGCCTATCTGGCCGACAGTTACAAAAATGGTGGCCGGCAGGTTAAGTTTTACCAAAATTGGGACGGCGTGAGTTAGATTGTCAATGTATCCGTCGTCAAAAGTAATGGCTACAAGTGGTTTGCCGTGCAAACGAAAATGTTTGCGGCTAGCTACCATGGATAGTGGTACCACTGAGTAATGAGATTTGAGATAACGCATATGGGCGAGGAAGTGGCGGGGACTCACGGAGAGCTGATGTGGATCAACTTTAACATCGGCAACCCGATGGTAGGTAATGACCGTTGAGCGAGGAGAAAGATGGCGGTAAATAAGATTTAAGTACCAGTCGTACATCATTTGATGGCTCTCACGGTAGTCAGACAAGGGAAATTGGGATCATTGTAAGCGAAATCACGTGCGTGATAATCTTCTTGAGAGAGACCAATCCAAAATCCAATGCCAGTTAGAATATTGCCGACAGATTGAACCTGAAGGCGGTTGACTTTAAATGCTTGCGCAAATAAATATGCACTGCCGGCGCGGGTATAGCGCCAATAATCTCCTTCGTCACCGGCGACACAATCAACCCGGCAGATGGTTGGCATAGTCGCGAGCAGGACTCCTCCTGGTTTGAGAATTCTGTGGCATTCCCGGATGGCTGCCAGGTGGTCGTCAATATACTGAAAAACTTGAGTTAGAATCAGACAGTCGTAAGTATTACTCTTAATGACACCATGAAGATCGCGCAAATCGCCATAGATATCGGCATGAATGTTGCCTTGGTCAATGTCGAGTATATGAGAGACGGCGACTTTGTTCCTGCCATATTTCCGGGTATAGTTGCGGTCGAGGATTTCGAGACATGTTCCATGAATATCGGAACGATGTGTTGACAAAAACTGTTCGATATACCAGCGGTCAACTGAGCGGCCACGGTCCAGTCCATATTGATCGCTGATGGGGCGATATTTAGACAGGAGGGCGGCAGCGTCGAGTGGATAGAGCCAGGCAGCAAGTTTACGGCGCCAATTGTTTAGCATAAGGATAAGTATAGCTTTTCGTATTGATCACACATCCGGGCCACTGAAAAATGTGTAACCACATTGTCGCGACAGTGATTTTGGACTAGTCGAGCTTGGGAAGGAGGGAGTGATAGTAAGTAAGTGAGGCCCTTAGATAAATCTTGGATGTTCAAATACTTGGCGATATAACCGGTCTGCCGATGTTGGACTAGTTCGGAGACTCCGCCTACATCAAAGCTTACGACTGGCGTGCCGCAAGCCATGGCTTCGAGTACAACCAAAGGACAATTTTCTGCCACGGAAGTAAAGAGAAAGGCGTCGGCGGCGGCGTAATAAGCAGCCAAGGTGAGTTTGTCGGTTATGTAAGGAATATATTGAACATTCGGCAGTTGATTATTCTGATCGTGTGCGCCGCCGCCCACACAAAGGAAGAGGACGTCCTGAAACTCGGTAGCGTTAACAATTGGATCAATATATTGCCAGCCTTTGCGCGGTTCGTGGATACCTCCCTGGGCGACAAAGATTACGATTTTTTGCTTGAGCGGTAAGTTGAGGGCATGGCGGGCGTGAGTCTTTTTTTGCGGGGAAAAGGTCTGCGCATCGATCCCATTAGGGATCAGTCGGAGAGGCTGGCCGGCGAGAATGCTTTGGTCGCGTATGATTGTGAACAACCAACGAGATGGAACGACCAAATTGAGCTGGCTGGATTGATAAATCGAGCGTTTTTGCTCCCAAAGATAGCGAGCATTGTGCCAAAGCATCGGTGGATATTCCATGAGTCGGGTATGAGCGGCAGCCCCCTGACGCCAAACCTTGGCATCGGAAGTATAAACACAGTTGCCGCTGACTGCCCACATATCGTGAAGGGTCCAAATCAGTTTTTTTTCGGTGCTCATCCGGACAAGATTGTGTAAGCGGAAAAAGCTGCCATGGAGATTGTGGAAATGGATGATGTCGGCGGATTTGTACCAAGGATGGTTAAAAATTTCAGTGGTGGCGCCAAAGTCGATGTCGTTGGCAAGAAGGAATGAACGCAAGTATTTGAGGTAACCGGTCATATTCTTGCCGGTAACATGGTCTAACCAACTAAGTAGTTTGGGCCGATGCAACTCGTAGACGTGAGGAGAGTCAGATTGTTTGTAGCCGACGATATATTTGACCGAATATCCCCTAGAACGAAGTGTTTCCCCAACATCCCAACCAACCCTTGCAGCTCCACCACGCTGGTCCACGGTGCCAATGATGAGAATGCGCGGTTTGCGTAACATATCATTTATTGGCAATAATAAAAATGTGAGGTGAAAGAAAACGGTTACGAATTTCTAATTTGGAGAGAGCGAGCCCGGTGAGACTGAGAAAATATGTGAGCAGTCTGATAAAAAGTGGGCGGGAAGTAAGCCGTTCTAGCCACACTAAGACGCCACCACGATAGACAACCCGGTAACTGTGTGGCTTCAGAACTTTCACCGCCGCTTTGAGTCTACTCATATCCATGGAAGTGAGGTTGTGGGCATTGAGATTCGCTGGGTCAAGTAGTAGCTGGTAAATCCCGTTTAATCCAAGAAAATTGGGTAGATTGATAATCATTTTACCGCCAGGTTTGACCAGCGCCCAATGGCGTCTGATTACGTCTTCAGTATCTGTAAAATGCTCGATGAATCCTTTGGAAAAAACAATGTCAAAACGAGATTTACTATGATAGAGGAAGAAGTCCGCTTTGAGAACTTGAACTGAGTCAGCGGGGAGACCATTGTATTGGCATAATTGGGAGATAGCACGGCGATCAATCACGAAGTCTAGGAGCGTAGTAACGTAGCCGTAGTATTTACGAAAATATACAGCGTAGTAGCCGGGATAACCTCCTATTTCTATCATGGTACGGTATTTTTTGCCCCTGACTTCAGTGGCAAATAGATCG
>CAZBFT010000080.1:0-3517 GCA_964491465.1 uncultured Pseudomonadales bacterium | reverse complement strand
AGTGGCTATCCACGTTTTGCCCGCTTTGGCCGGTCCCGCGGGCTTAATCGCCGGTATCGCCATTGGTGGTTTCGTCAACTACATGGGATTTACTGAGGTAGTTCGCAACTGGGCAGAAAAGAAGTTTAACCAAGACAAACAAGCCTTCAATCCCGAGGGAGGGATAGATAAAGATGCCTATATGCGCAAAATTGAACTCGACCGCAAAGGTCGAATTCGCGCTTTTACCATCGCTGACATAGTCGCCAAGATCGCCGGCGGCCTCACCCTGGCCCACATTTTGCATCCGACCGGCGGACATGTAGGCAGCAAAGACACGACCCCCCCTCAAACCGAATTCCCCGGCAAAGATGACGTAGTCCCACCTGGCGCTCATCACGAATTAGCCAAATCTGCCAATGCCCACGATAGCCTCTTCCGGCCTGCCGAAGAAGTCATTCCACCCAGCCATGACTACGTGACCCACGTCGTCACCGAAAACGATAGGTGGGGAGATATACTTCTTCAGCACGGGTTAGATCCATATTCTCAAGACACGGTCACTGCTCTTCAAGCTAACCACGATCAACTCGTAGAGATGTGGTCGCGCTGGGCAGCCCAAAGTCCCCACCATGGTATCCCCACCCCAATGGGTCCCGATGCACAACTTCAATACCTGAGTGTCGAGCAGCTTACGCAAAAATTGGATCAGGTTATAGCAAATGGATATCCGACCAAAGCCTTAGCTCAACAAGACTATATAGAATATGCCCGAAGACTTGCAGACCTTGAGCGAGTAAGTCATTGGGTGTTACCCGGTACAGAATTCCGCATACCAAGCCCATAAGGAGACTCTATGACAATCAATGATCTTCTCGACTTTCTCCAAAATACCCTGCGCATCAGCCAAAGGGAAGCCGCCGCCGCCGCCGAAGTGACTGCCAAAATAGCCGCTTTCAAATACGAAGCCGAGCTTTACAAAGTTTTTACGGAGGAGGATATTCACAAAGCCAACACTCTAAGTGCGTCCGATGCCCAAGCTTATCTCCACGCACGCTACTTGGACATTACTGGCGAAAGATCCGACAACTTGTTGACCAAAATCATCGACGAAGTTGTTTCCGCCGTGATGCAAAAACCACAAGATTATTTTCGCTTCTCCAACTCTTGATCTTGCGGCTTTCGCCCAACTGTACGCTGATTACGTCGATGACTTCCCCGCGCTGGCTGCTCTCATGTTAAAATAACTTCAGCCAGAACGGTTTGGGCTCTGCCCGACGTAGTCTTGGCCAAGTCGGGGATTAGTTTAACGGTAGAATTCGCGCATGGGGTGCGTGAGACGGGTGTTCAATTCACCCATCCCCGACCTATAGTATATATGAAACTATTCCATTTCCTTCATCGTAAATCGACCGAACGGGAAACTCTGTTTCGTAACTTTATTTTTGGTGTCGAAGATTCCCTGGTCAGTACCGTCGGTCTGCTGGCTGGTGTCGCCGCCGCCGACGTGAGTAAGCGCGACATTATTGCGACAGGCCTCGTCCTCATTTTTGTCGAAGCCTTTTCCATGGGCGTCGGAGCTTACTTGACCGAAGAGGCGACGGACGAGCTGGATGGCGGCGTCAGCAACCAATGGCAAGACACCAAAGGCGCTCTTGTGATGTTTGGTTCGTACGCTGCGGCAGGCCTTCTCCCCCTCGCCCCCTATGTTTTTCTTGACACTCCACACTCTACCTATCTGTCCATCTTCCTGGCTCTTTTGGGACTGGCGGCTCTCGGATATGGCAGCGGTAAGGCTTTTGTGTATCGCTACCCCGTCCGCCGCGCCGTCAAAGTGGCCGTGATGGGCGGGCTGGCGGTTATAGTCGGAGTGATCGTTGGCTTACTTTTCCAGGTGTAAAACTAGCAGAAAAACTGGTTTTGGGCTAAAATACTCGGGTATGTGGTCGTGGCTTAAAGGCAAAAAATACTATTTACTTGGCATCCTCACCCTCTTCTTGCTGGGTTGGTTCTTTTTCGGTCGCGGATCTCGTGTGGAGTACGACTCCTATGCAGTTGGCCGCGGCGATATCCAAGAAACCCTCGAGCTTTCCGGTCAAATCGAAGCCGCCCAGACGGCCACGCTCCGTTTCGGCGCCGGCGGGCTTGTAACTTACCTGGGCGCCAAAGAAGGGGACGCGGTCAAAAAATGGCAAACCATCGCCGGGATTGGTACCCGTCAACTGCAAAAAGTGCTCGAGCAGAAACTTAATCTCTACAAATCTCAGCTCGACACTTTTGACGATACCCAAGACAAGTACAAAAACGAGATCGAAGCCAAAGACATCGACAATACCCTGCGCCGCATCTTGGACCGCAACCAATTCTTCCTGGAAAACACTGTCAAAGACGTGGAATATCAGGATCTCTCAATCAAACTATCCAGAATTTCGTCTCCCCTTAGCGGGATCCTCGTCCACGCCCCAGTCACCACCACGGGGGTCAACGTTTTGGCCACCGATACTTGGACTATTGTTGATCCTGCCTCACTCTACTTTTCGGCTGACCTAGACGAAACCGATCTCAAGCGCGTGAGCCTTGGCCAAGCCACCAACGTGAGTCTCGACGCTTTCCCTGACCAAACCCTAGCTTCTAGTGTCGCCAGTCTCGCCTTTGCGCCTACCGAAACCACTTCTGGCACCACTTACAAAGTCAAGTTTAATTTGCCCGCGAGCGAGCTGACCAATTTCCGCCTCGGCCTCAATGGCACTGCCGCCATTATCCTCACCCAAAAGGATGGCGTCCTTACCTTGCCTAGTCAGGCCATCACTACCCAAGACGGCAAATCCATGGTCTATGTCCAAAACGGCTCCAAATACACTACCAAACCTGTAGAGACTGGTGTGGAAAATAATGGCATGGTCGAAATTGTTAGCGGTTTAAACGAGGGTGACCGTGTCTACGCCGTCAAATAAACTCAAACCAACAGTCCTTGAACTTCACGATATTACCAAAGTGTACGAATTGGGTGAAGACAAACTAACCGTGCTTGATCGTGTCTCGGTGGATATCCGCGAAGGGGAGTTGGTGGCCATCGTGGGTCCGAGCGGCAGCGGCAAAAGTACGCTCATGCACATCATGGGGCTGCTGGACAAGCAAACTTCTGGCTCGGTCCGGTTGGCCGGACAAGATGTTTCTTCTCTCAGCGAAAGTGAAGCCGCCAAACTCCGCAACAAATATATCGGCTTTATTTTTCAACAGTTTAATTTGCTTTCCCGTACCTCGGCTGTCGAAAACGTCATGCTCCCTACCATTTACAATGGTGGTAGTGCCAGCAAAACGACACGAGCGATCGAGCTCCTCACCGACCTAGGGTTAGGCGAGCGGCTCAAAAATTATCCCAACCAATTAAGCGGAGGGCAGCAACAAAGGGTTGCCATCGCAAGAGCCCTTGCGAATGACCCTGAAATAATCCTGGCAGACGAACCAACAGGAAACCTTGACACAAAAACAGGAAACATAGTCATGGATTTTCTTGAAAAGATGAACGAGAAAGAGA
>CAZBFT010000079.1:0-3624 GCA_964491465.1 uncultured Pseudomonadales bacterium | reverse complement strand
ATATTTTCACCGGGATTTTTTGCCTGGATGGGTGGGTTTGCCCTACCTCTGGCTTTGACTTTTGGATATTACTATCTCAAGGGGCACGGGAGTGATTACTTGGCGACGGTGCTCACCGTCAACCTGGGATACGTGTCTAGCTGGAGTACCAGCACTTACGCCTTTAACCCGCTGCGGAGTGGTTTGGTAGTGCGCGGCATGTTGCTGGCAGGGTTTACGCTGCTATTGTATGTCCTGCGGCAGAAAGTAAATAAACGACTGGTTTTGGTACTGTTATGGAGTAGTTTTGCGTTGTTTGGAGCTTTGTTGTCGTATCGCCCCTACCCTCACTATTTACAAGAACTTGTGCCGGCGGTTGCCCTACTAATACCGGCGTTGTTTATGGCCGAGAGAGTATGGGAGTGGCTAGTGATCGGGGTGCTCATGGCGGGAGCGGTGCTGACCCAACAGCAGGTGAAATTCTGGGGCTACCCGACGCTTTTGATTTACCGGGAGTTTAGTCGGATGATGGCCGGGAATATCAGTGTCAAAGCTTATCAGGATGAGTTTGATAACACACAGCGTAATTACACTTTGGCTAAGTATTTGAATGCACATTTGACGGAGCGTGACCAGATTTATGTATGGGGGACCGATCCGACAATATACAACCTAACGAAGCGACTGCCGACCGGGGGTAAGTATATTGTGAGCTTCCATGTCCATGACCTAAAACAATACGGGTACACAATGGAAAATTTGATCAAGAATAAACCCAAAGCAATCGTGGTACTGACCGGCAGCGGAGAGTTCCCGGAATTGTCTGGGCTGCTAGAGCAGAAATATGTGGAAGTGATGGATTTTGAGGGGAATGTAGTTTACTGGCGGATGGGAGAAAATTGAAGCATACATTTAATATTAGCCAGACGGCTACCGAGTTGGTACCGGATACATCCAACCGGACAGCATATTTGGTGGCGAACTTTGTGGCGGTGGGAATGGCTGGGGTAATCGGGTGGACTTGGAATAAATTGCCGCATATGGTGCCGCTATGGCAAACTGGGCCATGGGGAGAAGGGAGATTGAGCCCCAAGATTGCCCTGTGGGGACTGCCTGTCATGGTGGTTTTAGTAAGTACGATCAATATAGGTTTGAGTAAGTTGGTGGGCAAAGTAACGCTGCTCATCCCAAGAATTTTGTCGGCGATGGCGGTGATTGTCGCGCTTACGCTCGGAATTGCATTGTACGGCATAGTACAATCACTCTCGTTATGATCCCGCAGCTTGTGTACTTGCCCTTTGTTTTTGCGACGGTTATTTCGGCGGCAATCACTTACCTGACCATTTTGGCATATAGGGGTTTGGGAATCGTAGACAGATCAACCCAACGAGAGCACCCAAAACATATCCATGAGCGGGCAGTTCCCCGGGGAGGTGGGATCCCAATATTTGCGGCTGTATTGGTGACGACGCTGATGTTTGGGTCATTTGACCCCCATATGGCGGGGATTTTTGTGGGGGCATTTATATTGATGATACTGGGGGTATTGGACGATATTATGGACTTGTCTCCTTATTTGCGGTTGGGGATGGGTGTGGTGGCAGCTTTGGCGGTCGTCTGGGCGGGAATCGGAATCACCTTTGTAAGTAACCCATTTGGCCCGGGTACGATTGATTTTCATAATTGGTTGATCGCTGATGGGTTGGCCGTACTTTGGATAGTATGGGCAATGAACTTTGTAAACATGGGGGCCAAGGGACTAGATGGGCAGTTACCAGGGGTGACGGTGATCGCGGCGATTGTAATGGGAGTCATGAGTTTTCGTTTTGCGAACGACGTGACTACTTGGCCAACAGCTTTTTTGGCATTTGCGGTGGGTGGGGCTTATTTGGGCTTATTATTTTTTAATATTTTCCCCCAAAAAATTATGCCGGGCTGGGGAGGTGGGAGCCAAGCAGGTTTTTTCCTGGCAGTGATCGCAATTTTATCGGGAGCCAAGGTGGCCTCAGCCCTAATAGTATTGGGAGTGCCACTGATGGATGTGGTGTATGCGATTATCCGCCGGGTCCGGGCAGGAAGGTCGCCGGTGTGGGGGGATGCCCAACATTTACATCATTTACTATTACGTCTCGGCTGGAGCAAGCGGCAGGTGGCGGCTTTTTACTGGCTCGTGACAGCAGTCTTGGGGGGAGTAGCGCTACAGTTGAATAGCCAGATGAAGATCTATACAATGCTGCTACTAGCAGTAGTGGTGGGAGGAGTGTTGCTGTGGATAAACTTATACATATCGCAAAAACAGCACGAGTAGGCCAGTGGGTCAAAAACGTAGTCATCTTCGCGCCCGTGGTGTTTTCGGGATTTTTGTTTGCGGAAGGCTATTTTTTGCGCGTCGCGTGGGCGTTTGGACTGTTTTGTCTATTATCGAGTGCGGTATATGTGTTTAATGATATTTTGGACGTGGCCAAAGATAGGCAGCATCCGTTTAAGCGACTCCGGCCGATTGCATCGGGAGAGTTGTCAATGGCGATGGCGGTGTTCTTGTTTCTACTCTTGTCACTATCGGCGCTACTACTCGGATTTTTGACTTCGACCTTTTTCTTTGCCGCGATGTTGGCCTACTTTGGCCTGAACATTTTATATTCTGCCTGGTGGAAGCGACTGCCCATCGTAGATGTGATGGTGATCGCGGCTGGATTTGTGCTGCGGGTATATGCTGGGAGTTTTGTAGTGAACGTGCATATGGACGTGTGGTTCCTACTGACTGTCATCTCGGCTTCGCTTTTTTTGGCGGTCGGGAAGCGACGCAGTGAGCTGACCCTGCTATCGGGAGCGGGAATTGACGCCAAGCGGGCTAGGGCAACACTTATCCACTACACCCCGGGACTGCTGGATGCATATACCGGCATGTTTGCCAATACAACCTGGCTTACCTATGCATTGTTTTCGTTCCTCCATCCGCAGTTTGTGCCGGAAGGGAAAGTGCTCAAGTTGTTTGCCTTGCTGCCCCGTACACTCACGGTCGACAAATGGCTGATGGCCACAGTTCCCGTCGTGATTTTTGGGGTGATGCGGTATATGCAGTTAATTTATGAGAAAAATGAGGGGGAGAGCCCACACAAGGTGTTGATGGGAGACAAAACGCTACTAACGACAGTCGTGCTGTGGGGAGTGATGGTGATTACGATTTTGTATATGACTTAAACAGTATTGCAGTGAGAGCAGTTTGTCGTCGTGAGCAGTTACTTCGTTAACGTGACATATTTGCCGGAAACGTAGCCAATGGAACCCTCAAACTCAACTTTGTGCCAACCTGCAGGAGTGGTTTCGTCCAGATATTTGAGCTTTTCGCCGATTTTGGCTTTGCCGAGTGCGTCGCTACTCGCACTGGGATCTTTGCGAACATTGAGGCCGCCGGCACTCGTAATATCGGGGGAGTCGTTGACTGTCACGTAGGGACGTTCCATGGAGACAGAGGGGAGGGCTGCAGATGAGGAAGGTTGGGGGCTACGGTCTGGCTGGGCAGACGTGGCAGGGGAAGCAGAGGGTGAGGATGAGGGAGTAGTTAAATTGATAGTTTGACCAGCGAGCTTGACATTACTGATCAAGTTAAAGCTTTTGACGGCGTTGACCGACAGGGTTTGCTCG
>CAZBFT010000078.1:1916-3685 GCA_964491465.1 uncultured Pseudomonadales bacterium | reverse complement strand
CACTACCGAAAAATATCTGGAATTTTTAAACGGTACCAAAACCGAGCCCAAAAAATTGAAGATCGCCGAGCTCTAATCCTTCACTCTCGAGCAGAAGAAAAATACGACCGAATTCTATACACATCCCCTATCAGATTTAGAAGGATTCTCTTCTACCGAATGCAGTGGGGAAGAACCCACTCAAGGCAACACACCATACATTCCCAAGTTGGGCTGGGAAGATCACGATGATCACATCCATTTCGGCGTCTCATGCGATGGCCTAAAGAATGGAGAGTGTGATCTAACCAACACGCCCTGTTTTATTATGGCCTTGCTAAGAAGGCGCGCCTCAAATATTATCGATGGTCGCACGGGTCCATCTTTTATAGAAATGTTCTATTAAACCCTCACCTTTTTCTTGTCCCTGATCAACTTCACATTTTCCACCACCACCTTGTTATTTTTGCTGTCGATCACCACATACCGATCGCCTGGGTTTTCGCGCTGGTTAAACTCTTCCCAGAACACCTGGTCTCCCGCCTGCATCAGTCTCGGATCTATTTGACTATTAGTCTGTGTCATTGTCGTCCTATCCTACCACACCCACTCTGACTGTCTACTGAAGTTAGTGGGCCGACTAGGATTCGAACCTAGGACACCGAAGGTATAAGCTTCGTGCTCTAACCAGCTGAGCTATCGGCCCTTACAAGTTATTTTATCACCTCTGGGACCTTTACAGCCTCGCCCGCTTGGCGATCTCCACTTCCAAGATATTCTTATCCTTCCCGTATTTTAGTCTGCTCAATTTTTTGATCATCTCGGCCAGCTTGGGATTGGCCAGCTTGCGCTCCGCCTCCACGTCACGGGTCAAGTCCATCGAGAAAGGCGGCATGGGTTCGTTATCCACGATCGTTTTCACAAATGTATGGTACCGCTCTACGTTGGTCAGGTCTGCCTCACTAAATGTCGGCGCAAACTCGTGCTGCAAGAAATTGGCATCCTGTACGCCCACCCGGAAAGACAAAAGTGTCCCAACGTTACCAAAGACCGCGTTCTTTACCTCTTCCTCGATCTGGCCGATAAACTGGTTCGCCACGATTAGGTTAAGGTGGTATTTCCGCGCTTCGGACAAGATGGTGGCAAAGTCTGGGGTCGCAAAGTTCTGGAACTCGTCCACGTACAGGTTAAAGTCGCGCCGCTCTGCCTCGGGGATATCCTGCCGGCTCATGGCCGCCACCAGGATCTTGGGCACCAGGATTAATCCCAAGAACGCCGAGTTCTCTTCCCCTATTCCCCCTTTGGACAGGTTAACCAGTAAGATTTTTCCCTGGTCCATGACTTCACGGAAGTTAAAGGAAGATTTACTTTGGCCGATGATATTTCTAATCGTTTTATTGGTTACAAAACGGCCAAATTTGGAAACGGTGTAGTCGAGAACCTCTGATTTGTGGAAATCTGAAGTTTGGGCGATCTGGTCAGTCCAATATCTACGCACCATCGGATCCTGCACCTTGGGCAGTAGTTCCTGCAAAAACTTGGGATCCGTCATCACCCGCACAATCTCTATAAAGGTGGCACCTGGCTCCACCATCACCGTCATCATGGCGTTACGGATCGCGTGCTCAAACCTAGGGCCGATGATACCCGTCTTATGTGGGTCATATAGCTTGTACATCAGGTTGATAATCGAGCTGGCGACAAACTGCTTCTCCTCTTCACTCCTAGCTTCCAGCATGTTGAGCCCCATCGGGCGGTCCGTATCGGCCGGGTTAAAGTAAATCACATCC
>CAZBFT010000078.1:0-1906 GCA_964491465.1 uncultured Pseudomonadales bacterium | reverse complement strand
TATACTCCAACAGCTTCTCTACCGAATCGTGGGGGTCAATAAAGCACACGCCCTTCCCTGCCCGAATGTCCTGCAAAATCATGTCCATCAGGAACTCTGACTTACCTGTACCGGTTTTACCGATGATGTACATGTGCCTCGCCCGGTCTTTGTCAGACAAATAGATTTTTCGCGAAAGCCCTCGGTATACACTTTTACCCAAGTACAATCCCGATTGAGGAATCTGTGCTGGGGCGGGTGCACTCTTGGCTGTGAGCCAGTGGATATGTGGTGTCTCTACTTGCTTGTTGGGGAAGTGGAATACAGTGGCCAGTTCTTCCGAGTTGAGAATGCTCTTGCCCCTGAACATCGCTTGGTAACGGTAGATAAAGTCCACCATAAATAATCGTTTGAGCCACACCCGCTGCTTGGTAAATTTGTTGTAAGGTCCGGCAAACTGGGCAAACGTCCCGGTAAATTGTTTGAGCAGCACGTGTGCCTCATTTTTCGTCGGCGCATTCACTACCAGTCGGATCGACACTTCAAATCCTGGTTTCCCCGTCGAGCGTTCAATCGCCTCCAAACTCTTTGGATCCACCGCGTAGCTCGCCCGCTCAGGATTACTCTCGTCTTTTTTACTTTTGCTAATATATCCGTGGCCTCGGCTGCTCCACGAATGCGATGCCGGCGAGACGACGACTTGCAGCATTGCCCCCTCTCCCTCGCGCATCTTGGCAAAAAATGAAGTAATTGAACTTAAGGCATCCGTCGGCAGATCACGGAATGACTGGATCGGGTAGTACCCAGCACTGCTTTTCACCAAACTTTCAAACGCTACTTTACCGTTCTCAGTAAAAATGGTTGGCTCCTCGACTGTTTTAATCTCCGCTCCGGGATACGCCCCGTGAATCTGTTTTTCGACCAACTCCATCAGCTCATGCGGCACAGACACATAAAACCGGATATCTTCTTTCTTCCCCACTATCTCAAAGGCCACTGCGTGCTCTGACTGCAGGAAAGAGTACCACTCTTCGTTTTTGACTGAGTACAAACTAGCAAATAGTTGTTCCGCCGCATCAATTTTTATCTCATTGTCACGGGGTAGTGCCACTTCGAGAGTTACGAATGACAAAGAATACTCTTCACGGTTACGGTTGCGCAGCCATAGAAGGAAAGCATATCCTAGCGCCACCAGTCCAGAGATCCCCACCCCCAAAAACACCAAGGCGTAAGCCAAGTTAGTCATGAGTGTCGATAGTTGATCCAGTCCTTGCACCTTACTCCTTCACCTCTGGTATGTCTTGTAGCCTCACTCCCCGACCCAACCGGGTCAGCATCTTGATTTGCCGTATGGCCCAAGCGACTAACCACGCGATCCCTAGCTCGACTGGCGCCTTCTTCCCAGCCTGCATCTGCTTTTGGTTGACCGGCAGGGTCACCGGCGGCTGCTGCGAGGTAGGCTGCTGTACTACCACGGCGTCATCGTTAGCGTCCTGAGTCTGATTTGGCACTCTACCTAGTCTCTTTTCGATCTTCTCGATCCAACTGAGGGTCTCTAGATTCTCTTTTTTCCGTGGCGACTCCACCGTTGCAAACTCCTCTGGTATTCGCTCCCTCCCAACTCCGATTGGTTCTTTTTCTTTCTTGATATCAACCATAACAAACTCTCCCGCTTAGCTAATTCTTATCCCATTATACGGCAAAAATTACTTTAAAAGTCGAGCCCTCTCACCGCCAACTTCCCCGTATCATACGGGTGCTTCACTTTCTTGCACTCGGTCACCAAGTCGGCCTCCCGCAACAATCGTCTCGCCCGCTCGTTGACTCTACCAGTCAAAACTATGTGAGTAGTACCCCTCTTACTCAATAGCTCCATTACCCTCTTACTCTCTACTAGCCCCTCACTCACCGCATTTAAAACCTCATC
>CAZBFT010000077.1:0-3691 GCA_964491465.1 uncultured Pseudomonadales bacterium | reverse complement strand
TTTTTTACCATACGTTGAGGTTGCCTCTCCCATAATAACCCCTTTCTTGGCCTATTTGGCCATTTATATTCAGGTAGCTCATTTTTCCATCTTTGGCTCCCACGGACTCATCAGTTGAAAGTAGTTTTCGTCCGGGTCAGCCAGGGTAGCGATCCACGCTCCCTGCATCTCGTAAGGCTCCGCAACTACCTTGGCCCCGGCCGCTTGCATGCGGGCAAACTCTCCCTTCACGTCCGCCGTCTCCAAATTAAACATCACTCTGGCCGGATCGCAGGCTTTGCCCGCCATTTCCGAGTGCTCCCCCACGGTCAAAAACCCACTGCCAATCTTCCAACCCTTCCACCCGTCTTCGTCCATGTCGGGCTTACGTTCAAATATTTTTTCATAAAACTCTCCCAGTACTTCCGGCTGCATCGTCCCAATCATTACGGACGCCAAATTTAGAACATTGCTCATATACAACCCTCCCAATACTAAATACTAATTAGTCCGAGTATAACTAACTTCCCGCCGTTTTTCTACTTCACCACCAGCACTTGGCTCATCCCCACCCCATTTGTTCCCGAATTTTGTGCCCAGCTCGCCGGATCAGAATCGACGATCGTATAAGTCCCCGCCGGTAGCTCCACATTCGGATATACCGTCCAGTAGGCGTTGGGAACCCCACCCTGCCCGGGAGCAGTTTCTGGTGCCCACGGTCCATATACCTTTCCCCCGGCGTCTTTTAGCCCGATTGTTCCCGGCGCTTTGCCGTTGGCACTATTCCAGTGGTAATCTTGAATTAAATAAATTGTCTTTGGCGCTTTTAAAGTAAAAGTCGCCGGTTTGGTCGGGTTATTTATTACCCCCGCAATATTGTAAGTATCAAACACCTTCTCAGTCTCAGGAGCGGGGCTCGGCATGCTGGTGGCCGTGGCCGAGATATTGGTCATACTTGGCGAGGGCATTGGCAGCTCCACTGGCAAACCAGTTTCTGCCTTGTACTCCTTGGTCGGCATCGTACCCCGGAAATTCACCTTCCCATCTGTATGACTTAACGACTCAACATTGAGATTGGGTACCGCTTTTATCCTCGCTTCCGCAAATCCCTCGAGAGACCCCAAATTCGCCGTGAGTAGACCCATGGGGATAGCCATCCTCCCTATTTCTACTCGAACAGGCTGCAAAGTCACCCGGTTATTAACCACGCTCACTCTACCCTTCAAGTAAAACGGTGGGTTGCCCCCTATATGGTACTTTGCCATCGCGTCACGTACTTGGTCAGTGGTATGGGTCAGCGAGACAAATGGCAAAACCAAATCTACATGCAATACTCCCGTTGCCTCCCCAGTCCCGTCCGGATTTATCCGGATTTGCACGTCCGTCACCGGCTGGTACTGCCACTTATTCCCATTCACCAGAGCCGTAATTTCGGTAGAACTCATCGCAAAGGTGACTTCCTTCTTCCCCTCGTAGCGCACGCTATTAGTCACGTCTCGCGTCGGCGGCTGGGGCACGGCCTCGACTCCGTTCTTTACATAAGCCGCCTGTTGATCAGCTGGGGTATACCGGATCCCCAAGTCTCTCGGCTTGCCCGACCCCATTACTTTTGACAAACCCGGAATAAATCCAAAATACCCCAAAACCAACAACAGTAAAATTAGCAAAATGACCAAAGTCGCAATCACTCCTCTAAAGAACTGTTTCATTACATGAATTGTATCATTTTACCCGCAACTATCTTGCTACCGCGCGCTCACCATCCTATACTTGGCTTAAATTTAATTGTTATAAGGAGCCGCATGCAAGACCCCCAATATCTAGACGACGCTTTCCGCGCCATTTGTGACGAGATGGTAGCCACTTTTATTCAAAAACACCAAGACTACGGCAAAGGTAATATCTTAAGTATCAAAGAGCTAGGTATCACTTTCCGCCTCGCCGAAAAAATCGAACGGCTCAAAAATTTACTCATGAATCCAGGTCAGACCCCGGCCAACGAAAGTATCGCAGACAACATTAAGGATATTGCCGTCTACGCTGTCATCATGGAAATGTTCCGCCGCGGCACATTTCAAAAGCTCGAACTCAAAACCTAAGTATTTTTTACAATCCTCCAAGCCAACACCGCCCGATCAGTGCGTCAGCAGTGCTTTCACTTGGTCGAATTTTTTGTAGTTTAAATCCACTTTCCCCGAATCATGATATCTCCACATGGTAGTCAGGAAATCCTGGTAGATTCTTTGGGCTCGATCATTCTTTACACTCTGGATCAAGCTCTGCGCCCCCTTCTCCACCAGCCCCGGGTGCCACCATGGCCAATTGGACAGCCAGTACAAGTAGCAGGAAGAAGTCGCCCGATCATATAGTCGGTTGTCATGCGGCAAAGCCTCCACTATTTTAAGCAATTTCAGGTATCGTTCCTGCAATCTATTTCTCGTCCACAAATCAAATCCTTTTGTGTTTTGCCAGGTAGAAGGTAGAATTTTGGTTACTTTTTTCACTTCATCCCCAAATCTCGCAATTGCCTGGCTCACTGTCACCATCTTGATCTCTTTTTGTTCGAGTAAATCCGAGAGTACCTGTAGCCTCTCCACATAGTGATGCCCAAACAACTCAGCGTCGTTGGCCGTCACCGTCAAAGAATCTTTTATTTGCGCCAGCACCGACTTGATCCCCAGCTGGCTTGGATATGACCGCAGGAGTTCCCCTATCCGGCGATTATTTGTGACTAAATACTTCTCCCCATATCTTCCTAATACCCTCTTACCCTTGACTGCACTTTCATCCACCACCACGTACTGATTTGGTATTAACCGCATCGCTGGTTCATCCACTGCCAGTTCCGGCGGGAAAAATCCGGCTTGAGTTTCACTTCCCAAAAGCCGCGCTAGAATTTTGGCATTTTGCTCAATTTGCCGGCTTACCGATCCTTTTGCCGTTACCGGCATCAGTGGGTGGTACATCGCACTATTTACAATCTCAATCTTTCCCTCTGCCACAAGCTGCTTTATCAATACAAAAAACTCGCTCGCTCCCATTTTCTCCAGTTGTGCAAGCAGGCATCCACTCAGGTTGAGAGTCAGTCCGTATCCAGATTTTTGCACTAGCATCCTTAGTAGCGGGAGATAACAAAAAATCAGTATATTGCGCGTGATCGCCGGCTCCTGCGTCGGCGGCTGATAAAAATGCAGTACCATCGCCCAATATTTCATTATGAGGCGCAGTATACTCTTCTTACTCTATGACTTATCTTTATCAATCCGCCATTCTGGGTGGCACCTTTGACCACTTTCACGCCGGACACGAGCGGCTTATTTCTGCCGCCCTGGCCGATTCGGCCCACTTGACCATTGGTATCGTACAAAAATCCTTTGCCGCACCCAAACTTGCCCACTCCAATCTCGAGTCATACGCAATTAGAGTCCAGAGTGTAACCAAATACCTTCATGAGTTAGGCGCTTTTCCCCGTGCCGACCTGATTCCGATCCACGACATCTACGGCACCAGCCTTACCGACCCCATGATCCAAGCCATTTATGTGACCGAGTCTACCCGTCCCAACGCCGAAAAAATTAATCATGAACGCAAACTTCGCTCGCTACCTCCCCTCCATCTTGTCGTCGTCCCCTACGCTCTGGGCGACGACGGTCAAATCATTAGTTCAGCACGCATCCGTGCGGGTACGATCAATCGTGATGGTTTTTCTTAC
>CAZBFT010000076.1:2940-3858 GCA_964491465.1 uncultured Pseudomonadales bacterium | reverse complement strand
TCTATGCTGGCCTATGTCCGCGAAGTCCACGGCCAACAAGCCGATCTCACTGCTGCTGCCGGCAATGCCATCGCCAATAAAAAAATTGATATCCAAACTACCTCTCCCGTTGCCTTTATCCAAGCCCAGGCAGCTAAAAATGCCGACAAAATCACCGACAAATCACAGCTTACGCCCCTAATCGAAAAAATTCTGGCAGAAAATCCTACCATCGTAGCTCAATATAAGTCTGGCAAAACTGGCGTCCTCGGCTTCTTTGTCGGCAACGTCATGAAAGCCACTGCCGGCAAAGCCGATCCGACGATTGTTTCCCGGCTAGTTACACAAATGTTAAAATAACTCATGGATCACCACCATCCTGCCACTATTATTCTTTCCAGCTCGCATCCAGAGCAACCTGCTCTTATAGTTTCACCTGCCAGCCGATCAGCCACACAGGATGAAGTCGCAATTCCTTTGACGGTTTTCCACGCTTGCCTTGCTTCTGGAAAACAAATAGACTCAACCCTCTTACTCGCTCTACTACAAGAAACTGGATATCCAAACGTACAGCAGCAACACATCGAGGATATAATTGGTGCTCTCATTCAGCTCAACATTTTGATCCCCAATGAACAAAGCAATACTCACCTCGTGAGCTGGACACCTCTGCACACACCCTTGCTGGGGAAATAACGCCTCTTCTACATTCTACGTTGGTCCAAACTTTATGTTAAAGTAAATCTACTGCCTGTTATTTACTTTCGTGTAACGTGTCACGTGCTCACGTGTATTGCATGCTTGATTTTACCCATCTCCACGTTCACACCCAGTACAGCCTGCTCGACGGACTCTGCAAAGACGAAGATTTAGCCGCCGCCGCCAAAACCTACGGCATGGATGCCGTCGCCCTGACCGACCACGGCGCCATGTATGGTG
>CAZBFT010000076.1:0-2930 GCA_964491465.1 uncultured Pseudomonadales bacterium | reverse complement strand
ACTTTATTAGAAAACTATGCTTTAAAGAATATTTATGCCTGATTTTGTGCATCTACACCTCCATAGCGAATATTCCATGTTAGATGGATTAAACATTATTAATCCGCGTCATAAAACTCACGCTCTGATAGAAAAAGCTAAAGCCTTGGGCATGAAAGCTCTAGCCATTACCGACCACGGCGCCATGTATGGTGCCATCCACTTTTACAACACCATGCGGGGCAACAATATCAAGCCTATTATCGGCATGGAGGCATACTACACGGCCGGTAGTCGCCTCGACAAATCCAAAGAATTCAAAACTCATCATTTATTACTCTTAGCCAAAAACCTGACCGGCTACCACAATCTCCTCAAGCTCACTAGCCTCGCTCATCTCGAAGGTTTTTACTACAAACCCCGTATCGATTGGGAAATTCTGTCCCAGTATCACGAGGGATTGATCGCCACCAGTAGCTGTGCCCAAGGTGAAATCCCGATCTTACTCAGGAATGGTGACGTGGCCAAAGCCGAGGATCGTCTCCGTGCCTATCTGGACTTATTTGGCGACGATTACTATCTCGAGCTCCAGCGCCATGACGGGCTGGAAGAACTGCTCAAGCCCTTAAATGAGCAGTTAATCACCCTGTCTCGTAAATTTGGAGTCCCCCTCATCGCCACAAACGACGTTCACTACGTGAACAAGGACGACGCTCGTGCTCAGGATGCGCTCCTAGCTATCCAAACCCGCACTACTTTGGACGACAAAAACCGCTTTACCATGATCAACTCGCCGACTTTCTACTTCAAAAACAAAACTGAAATGGCCGATCTCTTCCATGACTTGCCCGAAACACTCAAAAACACTCAGGCAATTGCTGACAAGGTTGATCTGGTTATTCCTACCGGCAAAATGATCTATCCCAAATACCCGGTACCAGAAGGGAAAACTCCCGAACAGTACCTCAAAGACCTCGTTCACGAAAAACTTCCGGAGCGCTATCCTCATCCCGACCAAAGCATTTTGGAACGCGCCGACTATGAACTAGACGTAGTTTGCACCAAGGGTTATGCCAGTTACTTTCTGATCGTCCAGGACTTTATCAACTGGGCCAAAACCCACGGGATCCGCATCGGCCCTGGCCGCGGTAGTGCCGCCGGCGCCATCATCAGCTACATCCTCCGGATCACCTCGGTTGACCCGTTGGCCCATGGCCTGCAGTTCGAGCGGTTTATGAACCCGCAAAGGCCCAGTCCTCCCGACATCGACGTGGATATCGCCGACGTGGGCCGCGACCGGGTCATCGAGTACGTGACCGAGAAATACGGGGTCGACAAAGTAGCCCAGGTCATCACTTTTGGGACCATGGAGGCCAGAGCCGCCATCCGTGACATCGGCCGGGTTCTGGGTATGCCTTACTCTGATCCCGATCTGGTCGCCAAGCTGATTCCCTTTGGGGAAAGTATTGATAGCGCTCTGACCCAAGTAGTTGAGCTGCAAGAGCTCTACAAAAATCCCAAGTATAAAGAGTTGCTTGATCTGGCCAAAAAAGTCGAAGGCGTCGCCCGCCACAGTAGCACCCACGCCGCCGCCGTGATCATCGCCGATGCACCCCTGACCAACTACGTGCCTCTCCAACGGGACAGCAAAGAGGGCAAAATTACTACCGGCTACGACATGTACTCACTCGACCTCAACGTCAAACCCGACGCGGTCGGACTGCTCAAAATGGATTTTTTGGGTTTGCGCAATCTCACCATCCTCCAAAATGCCGTCAAGCTTATCCAAGAAACCCGGGGGACTAGGGTCGACCTTTCAGGCCTACCGTTGGACGATAAATTAGTTTTTGAGCTGCTTAGTCGGGGTGAAACCACCGGCGTCTTTCAAATGGAGTCTCCCGGCATGCGTAGGTTGGCCAAACAACTCAAGCCCGACGTCTTTGGAGATATTGTCGCTTTAGTGGCTCTCTACCGTCCCGGACCCATGACTCTGATCCCCGAATTTGTCAAAGGTAAATTGGAGCCGGAGAGCGTGAAGTATCTTCATCCCGACCTCAAACCAATTCTTGCCGAGACTTATGGCATCGCCGTGTACCAAGAGCAAGTCCTCAAAATTGCCAATGTGATGGCTGGCTATAGCCTTGGGGAGGCCGATATCCTTCGTCGCGCCATGGGCAAAAAGTCCATCGAAACCATGAAAAAAGAGCACGCCAAATTTATCAAAGAAGCTGTCAAACACAAATACTCCGAGAATCTGGCCGAAAAAGTTTGGTCTTTTATCGAGCGTTTCGCTGGCTATGGTTTTAACAAGGCCCATGCCACCTCTTACGCGATGATCGCTTACCAGACAGCTTACCTCAAAGCTCATTTCCCCGTGGAGTACATGACCGCCCTCATGAGCGCCGAAAGCGGTCGCGAAGACAAAATGGGCATGTCACTCGAAGAGTGTCGTACCATGGGGGTCAAAGTCCTGGCACCCGATATTAACCGTAGTCACGCCGACTTTCAAATCGAAACAGATAAGACGAGTCTGGACAACCGCGCCATCCGCTTTGGCTTTACCGCCATCAAAAACGTGGGGACGGCGGCGATTGACAACATTCTCCTGGAGCGGACCGGGGGAGGGGAATTCAAAAGCTTTACCGACTTTGTCGCTCGGGTCGACAACCAAAAAGTCAACAAAAAGGTCCTCGAAAGTTTGATCAAGGTGGGCGCCTTTGACGCCTTTGGTAAACGCGCCGTGATTTTGGACGAAATCGAGCGGGTGCGCGCTAAGGTGGGGAAATCTACCAGTAAAGATTTAAATCAAAGTGGCTTGTTTGATAGCTTGGTCACGGAGGAAGTGACCATGGTCGACGACTGGACATCGGATAAAGAAGAATTCGGTAGTCGGGAATTGATGGAGATGGAACGCGAACTCCTGGGGATTTACTTGCGCGAACATCCCAGTC
>CAZBFT010000075.1:0-3866 GCA_964491465.1 uncultured Pseudomonadales bacterium | reverse complement strand
CCAGGTCGCTACTGCCACCATCCATTTGACTTGGTCTTTACTCATTCTGCCTCCAGTTGCACCGAATTCAACACAATGTCTTGCTGTGGTATCCCCGTCAACCCTACCGACACTTTCACCCACTGATCCACCAACTCCATACCCCCAGTTACTTCCCCAATTTTGGTAAAGTCTCCAGCCAACCAAGGCGCATCTTGCGCCAACACAAACCAAACTGTCCCGTTTTCCCCTCGCCCATTGTTCGCTAGTACTACGTCTCCCCGCCTCAGGCTCTCACTAGGCTCTCTTGGTGCTTTTACTTCATATCCTTCCGTATTCCACTTATCCTTGGTAGCAAAATTTGTTTGCGCTCCCCCCATCTCCACCCAGTAGTCCGGCACTACCCTACTCACCTTGGTGTCATCATAAAATCCCCGCCGTACTAACAATCCAAACATTGTAGTCGCAATCGGCGCCTGCTCACTCATCCGAATTTTCAGCTCCCCATCCTTCGTATTTATTCTCACACCCTTAGAAGCGTTACTTGGCCTTCACTTTGACTGTCACCCCCGTCACAACAAAAGTAACCAAGATCACCAAAATTAATACTAGGTAAAAACCAGTATTGGAAATAAACCATTTGGGAATATGCATAAAGCGAGTATACCAGCTACAATTCTTGGTATGAGTTATCGCCGTACCCATCTTTTAGGCCCAATGCTAATTCTAGCTTTCACGCTCTTGCCTGTAGCCCTCTTTGTCTTGGGTGGAGGTTGGATAAGTGGCAGTTTTTCACGCAACTTAGGCAAAATTTTTGCCCTTTGCGGGATCGTTTTACTTTCGCTTAACTTCATCATTTCTTTTCGTACCCCCCAAATTGACCGCCTGTTCTGGGGCATGAACCGCGCCTATATTTGGCATCACTTAACTGGCGCGTTCGCGCTTGTACTACTCTTGTTTCATCCTCTGCTTCTCTCCCTGATCTATCTCCAATCCGGAGCATCTGACACTTTCGCCTATCTCTTCCCCACCCCGATTTTGGAAAACTACGCGACCTGGTTTGGTATTATCGCTCTCATTGTCATGCTCGCACTCTTGTTTCTCACTTTTTTTGCCAACTTAGCCTACGAATTGTGGCTGTTAACCCACAAATTCTTGGGGGTGACGCTCTTCTTTGCTTTCCTCCACGTCTGGTTTCAAACCAGTGACACCACTGACAACCTCTTCCTGCGTTTTTATCTTCTCGGATTAGTTATTATCGGCCTGGCTGCTTATGTTTACCGCACGCTTTTTGGCCGCAACCTTTTGCGTCGTTACCAATATCGGGTCTCAGAAGTTATTCAGCTTCCCGACGACACTATTAGCCTTACTCTTACTCCTCAGTCCGATCATTTTGTCTTTAGTCCCGGCCAATTTGTATTCTTAACTTTTAAATCACCTTCTATTCCTCCCGAACCTCATCCCTTTTCCCTCTCCTCAGCTCCCTCCGAACCGGCTTTGAAAGTTGGAGCCAAAATGCTGGGCGACTTTACGCGCAAATTTAAAGATCTACCGATCGGAACCTCAGTCTCCGTCGAAGGTCCTTATGGCACCTTCGGCTTGCCGCGCGGTACTCCTGTTCTCCAAATCTGGATTGCTGGTGGTATCGGCATCACTCCCTTTATCTCGCTTGCGCGGGCCCTCCCCCTCCATTCCCCCATCCCTACCTATCTTTTTTACTCGGTTAAAGATAAAACAGAAGCTTGCTATGTTGCCGATTTAGTGAACCTTCACCACCAAGTCCCCCCATTTCACCCCATTCTCTATACCACCAAAACCCAAGGACGACTCACTGCCGCGATTATTCAAAAGCTTGTCCCCCAGGCCGCCTCAGCCGAAATTTATATCTGCGGCCCTGCCCCCATGATGCAAAGTTTACGCGCCCAGTTTGTAAAGATTGGTGTACCCAACGATCTAATTCACACCGAAGAATTCGCTCTCCAATAACCGAAAATTACCTACTGAGGATTGAGAAATATATTGTAGCAGGGGTGGGGATCGGACCCACGACCTCGGCGTTATGAATGCCGTGCTCTCACCGACTGAGCTACCCTGCCAACCAAGCTATTTTATCATCCTCTAGAGAAATCTTTACAGTGCCAAGAGGCCCAGTAGTCCCGCCACTAGTAGTATCAGTCCCACCGAAATCGTCCCCACCGTCACTTCAAATACGCCCGTGACGGGTACTCCGTCGCTTGTATCTACCTGTGCCACGCGTATCGAAGGCGTCGGTGTCGGAGTCGCAGTCACAGCGGCTACAGTACTGGGACTTGGGCTCGCCGCTTTGCTCGGAGAGGGCGAGGGTGACTTTGTACCAGATGGAGACGGTGTTGGCGTCGGTGTCGGGGATGGTATTGGGGAGGGCGAACGTGAAGGAGAGGGCGAAGGTGTAGGCGTTGGAGATTTTGTACCCGAGGGTGATGGAGTTGGCGAGGGCGATCTGGTTGGTGAGGGAGACGGAGCCACACTGGCTCCTGCCGGCGTATAAGACCACACCAACAAGTAGTCATTAAAGTCTTTCCCCGCATCTAAATTGATATCAGGGGAGTAATCACCCCAACACTGCACCGAAACTATCGGCTCCCCTTTTAGTTGCTCGTTAATCCAAGTCAAATAACTGGCGACATTCAATATGGTAAATCCGTTTGCCCCACATTGATTAGCCTGCGGCTTAATCCATCCGATTGAAAGTTTGTTGCTATCAGCACCGATATAAGACTCTATAGTAGCCGAGGTTGGCCCGCTCAGCTCATACCCAGTATCCAATATCTTCACCGGCGCGCTTGTCGTACCTGCTGGTATCACAAAACTATCGCCTCCCCCGGAAACATTAAATATCACACCCAGTGCTGGCCAGTTTTGCATGTAGTAGTAAAGGCGTATCTTACCCGCTTTAGGGAAAGATATTGTCTTTGGATCCGGATCTACTACACTCACAGCCGGAACTACTGGACTGGGAATCGGTGTACTAACAACCGGCTTTGGTGTTGGGCTAGGTTTCACGGCCGGAGTAAGTGACTGCTGGTAAACGTAAACTCCTAATCCCACCCCCACTACCACACATCCCAAAACCACCCACAACAAACTAGATTTTTTACCCCCATTGTTGACTGGAATTTCCGTGCTCTCGCTTCTCCGATTGGACACGTTCAAAGACACGATGTCGTTAGCATCCTGGTTCGCCATACTCTCATAATGACAGAGTGCAAGATCTCGGTCAACTCCAACCTCTACTTTTTTTGCGCCAAAATTATCTGGTGACGCTCACCTCCGCTCGTATCTATTCCTGCTTCCAAAATTTTCCATCCGGCCCTCTCAACTAATGCACTGTTTTTGTCGATTCCCCACTGCGAAGACCACATTTTCATTCCAAAAAACTGGTGTTCTCCCTCAAATTCTCTATCTCCCATGGTTATCAGCAAATACCCACCCTTACCCACATAGCGACCAATCGTTTTGAGCATCTCTCCCTGCCGGCCTCGCGGCAAGTGGAACCAGGTGTAAAAAGATACTATTGCCCCCACCTTAAAATCACCTGGATTTAACCTCAAAATATCCTTTACCATATACTGCCCATCATTTGAGGAGAGATGTCTATCGCTACCACCTCATGGCCTGCCGCCAGCAGCAAATCATCTACTGGCACGCCCGCCCCACAACCCAAATCCAAAATTTTGCTGTTTGGCTTCAATCTCTTCAGCAACTTGCGCACGTGCTTGTCACTCCGCAGTTTCTCACGTTCTGCCAAATACGCCTCGCCAACCAACTCGTATCCATCCAAAACTACATTGGCCGACATTTGCTGTCCTCACTAACCTGCCAATCTTTCCACAAAGACGCGTACTCAC
>CAZBFT010000074.1:0-3947 GCA_964491465.1 uncultured Pseudomonadales bacterium | reverse complement strand
GGGGGCAAGTATTCTTGGGCGAATTTGGTGCTCCCATTCCCGATATTCACGGGGATATGACCGCTGATCAGCAAGGCAACTGGCTCCGTCACGCTCTTGAGTTGCTCAAAGACGAACCAAGCTTGGTTGGGCTCAACTACTGGGTAGCGGTCGGGGGGAGTACTGCCCTCTGGGACGATAGTGGCAATCCTCGTTTTGCCGCTACTGTGCTCTCTGCCTATTATCATAAACTTGAAATACCTCGGTGATCATGCTATATTTCACCCCATAACTATAACTATATAGTTATTTAGGATGAGTATATATGTTCAAACACACCTGGATAATCACACTCAGTTTATTCTTACTCGCCAATTACACGCGTCCTGTATTTGCCGTAAATATTCCCAGTTTTCCCTCTTGCGCCGCTCCGCAAGGATCCATCATGGTATCTTATAGTTCCGGCACTCACGGGATTGTGGGCAGTAGTGCCACCTATACCGGTAGCGACACAGTCTACCGAGTCAGTGATGATGCCGTGACCCAGTGTTTTTGTCCAGACAGTGGCAACGGTATTCAAACTGATTGGTGGAAAGCCATCTCACTCTCTGAAACTGAGATCAACGTCCTCAAATCCCAGAGTTGGTTCTACGTACCAAGCGGCGTGGTCTGGGGACTAGATCAATCGCCCTATGTCGCCAGAAATACTGCTTTCAGCTGCCTCCCTGGTAGTCCCACCCAAGTCCTGGGTGATAGCACAGGCACCGGGGGAGGGGAAGTATTGGGTTTGGCCGCGACCGGTGACTCCTGGCTTGTTTATGGTACCTTTGCCGCCGGCCTGGTCTGTCTAATCTGGGGAATCCGTCGGCTCCGACATGCCTAATATGAAACGCTATCTCGATACCGTCATTCTTGGACTGGGCATTTTCTTTCTCCTTTTTGGCGGCTACTTGGTTTGGGAGCGCCACACCCCCAAGACTTTTGCCGCTGCTCCCCAGGCAATCCTCACAACAGATCTGCCGACTCGTCTTGCGATTCCCTCCCAGGGCATTGATCTGCCCGTTTACGTCGCCAGCATTACCGAGAATAAATGGGAAATTTCTCCCGAGGGTGTCTCCTACCTTTCCACCTCACCCCTACCCGGTGAACCTGGTAACAGTGTGTTATATAGTCACAACTGGCCCAATCTGCTCGGGCATTTAAAAGGCGTCAAGCCAGGAGACATCATCAAAGTTTGGCGCGGCGCGGAAGAGTTTAGTTTTATCGTCCACTTTGTCAGCACCGTCGCACCCAACCAGACCCATATCTACCAAAATACTTCCGATACCCGCCTCACCCTCTATACTTGCACTGGTTTGTTGGACAAAGATCGGCTCGTTGTGACGGCATTTCCAGAGTAGACTTTTTTTGCTACACTCATACTATGAGTAATCTCCATCCCTCTCCCACCTGGCTCAGGACTATCTTCTTTTGGTCAGGTATCGTCGCCACCGTCTGCTACCGCGCCATCGTGATCCTCAATCACTACTCTCCCAAGGTTTCTTTGATCGCTTGGTATGTCGGTACCGTGGGGTTTGTGGTTTATTTTTGGCATCGCTATGTCGTTTCGGAAAAACGCGTCAAGTTAATTACCGAGCACGGCTTAATCCAAGCTGTAGCCGCGGCCCCCAATTTGTCCAAAGCTCAAATTGATGCCAACGAATACATCCTGACCACTCTAAAGTCAACCAAAGAAAAATGGAACTACATCGTAATTTTTGTGACTTCTATCCTAGCTCTTGCCTTGGGAATTTATCTCGACTTCTTTGCCCCCTAGCTCTTGCTATACACCTCTTTTTGTGACCATAATGGTCGCATGTCCTTGTTTTCTTGGTTCCACCATTACCTCCTGCCACACCACACCAACAACTTCCGCGCCCGCTTGCTGCACAATACCGGGATCTTCTTTATCGTCGGGATTTTGCTCTCTGCCAATCTACTGCTCCGCCTATTCGACTCGACGAGCGCTCATATTCTGGGCTTTACCAGTAGCATCACCATAGACGAGGTTGTCCGCGCCACCAACGAAAAGAGGATTAGCGCCGGTCTTGCCCCGCTGAGCTACAACGAAAAACTGGCCGACGCCGCGCGGCGAAAAGCCGCCAACATGCTCGAAGAAAATTACTGGGCGCACAACTCTCCCTCTGGCAAGTCACCTTGGGTTTGGTTTCAAGCTGCCGGTTACAACTACACCTATGCCGGTGAGAATTTGGCCAAAGACTTTGGTAGCACTCCGCGCATGATAGATGCCTGGATGGCCTCGCCTACCCACCGCGACAATATCGTGAGCAGCAAATACACCGACATCGGTATTGCCGTCGTCCCCGGTGCCCTCAGTGGCAGTGATACAGTCTTGGTGGTGCAACTATTTGGCACCACCAGCCCAGGAGTAGTCGCTGCTCCCCGCGCAACCGCGGCCACTCCGGCCACATCCGCGCAGCCGGACAGTCGCACTCCTCTCATTGCTCCCGTTACCCCAGTTGAGCCGATTCCCGCTGTGAAATCAGCCACACCAGACAGCGTCCAGGCGGTCATTAACGAGGTGGCTGTACCCCAAATCAGTGAATTCAACTTGCGCAAAATTCTCAGTCTTGCTACTACATTGCTTTTTATTCTCGTCCTGGTCCTGGACTTGGTGGTCGCCGAATCCAAATCTCTCTCGCGCCGTGTCGGCAAAAACTGGGCCCACATCATTTTTATCAATTTTATTCTTTTGGCTGTGACCGTCGTCAACGCCGGAAAGATTATGTGAACACAATGATTATTAAATATAACTATAATTATGTTTAACGACATCACTCGCCATCGCTTAGACTACAGTCTCCTAGCCCTGATGGCTGCCGGTTACCTCATGATTGTCTTGACACATCAGACAGCGGGTCATCTCATTTTTATCGCCACGTTATTTTTTGCCGGTCTTTACTGTCTCTGGGGAATCTGGCACCATACCCACACCAAGTCGCTGCACGCACGCATTGTGTTAGAATATTTTCTTGTCGCTGCCCTGGCTGTTTGTATTGTCAGTACGCTACTTTTGTAGCTCTAAGGAGTAAATTTATGAAAGCGATTATTGCCGTTGGTGGTAAGGGTACTCGGTTACTGCCCCTCACTTACTCCACCAACAAGCAGATGATCCCCATCGCCAACAAGCCATTGCTCATGTACCCGCTCCAAAACGTCATTGACGCAGGCATCAAAGAAGTTGGACTTATTGTCAATGAGACTCGCGCCACCGTCGAAGAGTTTATCGGCGACGGCAGCCGCTTGGGCATCCACGTCACCTATATCGATCAATCAGCCCCACTCGGCCTGGCTCACGTGGTCAAAATTTCCGAAAAATTTCTGGATGGAGAATCATTTGTCTATTTACTCGGTGACAATATTTTTACCGCTGGGATCAAAAAACCCGTTGAGCACTTCGTTAGCTCTCACGCCGACGCCGTCCTCTCTATCATTGAACACCCCGAAAACTTCCGGATGGGCGTCCCCTTTTTTGACAATGATGGCAAATTAATCGAAGTCGTCGAAAAACCCACCAATCCTCCCAATCGTTTCTGCGTACCCGGCATGTATATGTTCTCTTCTAAAGTTTTCGAAGCGTTTAAGGGCAAAGATGCCATTAAACCTTCAGCTCGGGGAGAACTAGAAATAGTCGACCTCTATAACTATATGCTCCGACACGATATGAAAGTCGAAGTTACCGAAATAGAAGGTCACTGGCGAGATCCCGGCAAATTCGGCGACGCCCTGGAAACCAACAAACTACTGCTCGAACTCAACCCCCGCTCCGAAGTGAAAGGGGAGGTGGACAAGGATTCTAAATTGATTGATGGAGTTGTCCTAGGCAAGGGTTCCAGAATAATCAATAGTCAGATTATTGGGCCAGTCATTATTGGAGACAACGTCGAGATTCGTAATAGTTTTATCGG
>CAZBFT010000073.1:0-3990 GCA_964491465.1 uncultured Pseudomonadales bacterium | reverse complement strand
ACCCGCTACCAACCACGCCTAGGTGGTGCGAGCAAGTCTAGACTGTTTAAAATGGCCTGGGAATACACGATGGTTGCCTGGAAATTGAGATTTGGGAAGTGATTATTTGGTTAGTTTGCCAGTAAGTAACATTTCAAGAATGCCGACGCAGCGACCAAGATCGTAGACGAAACGGAAGGGAAGATAGGCGGGGGTGCGGCGGCTGAGGGTGGTATATATGCCAACAACGAGCGAAACGGGGAGCGAAGCGCGCAGGAGAGCATAGAGATTGCCGAGGAAGCCGAATTTGTAAGGGCGCTTGGCGGCCCATTTGGCTTGGCGGAAAACCGCAGATAATGTATCCGGATTTTTGTGGTAACAAATAGCGCGGGTGGCAAGTGGTCGCTGTTTTAATTTGGCAAACAGACTCCAGGTGTCGGTGTAGCCGATGTTGTCAAAGCCCCCTACCCTATCAAATTCGGATTTAAGGATAGCACGGTAATCTGTCCCCCATTTGGGCGGATTGGCTGGGAAGCGTAAGCCGTCCTCCCAACCTTCGGCGTAGTTCCAACAGCGGGCCCAGACATTATCCCAATTCGACACTCTTTCCTCGGTGGTATAAGTGCCTATTATTTTGGGTAAGTGAGTAAGAGAAGTAATTGGGTAAATTAGACCTTTGACATAATCCCTATCAAATGTCATATCGGAGTCGACAAATAGGAGAATGGGGGTAGTGGCATGCTGGGCACCCAGGTTGCGGGCCAAGGCTGGTCCCCCATGTGATTGTCTCAATAACTTTACCTCTGATTTAGGGAATAGTTCGATGGTTCGAACCATCGAACTGACTGTATTGTCAGTGCTACCATCGTCTACGACGATGATTTCGATCGGAACTGACTGTGAGAGCAAAGATTTGAGACAGTCGGTGATGGTGATTTCAGAGTTGTAGACGGCCAGGACGGCGGTGGCTACGGGTTTATTTGATGAGGTCATGGAACTCCTGTTCGATTTGTTTGACTACAGTAGACAGTAAATATTGCTTGAGTTCGGCCGCGTAGTCTAACTTCTTGTGGCGATAGGCGGTGCGAAGGGATGCAACGATAGTATCTAGGTTGTGCGGATCGGCGTAGTTACCTTGCTTGCCAATTAGATTGCGGCGGATCTGGTCGTCACTCGCGACGATGGGTAGTCCGGCAGACATGGCTTCGAGATAAACTCGACCAAAAGATTCTTGGTGGTCCGGCAGGAAGCAAAAAATATCAGAGGCGTGGTAGTACCGTGGAAGTTCGGCGGGATCGACGTGGCGAATCCAACGAAAATCGCCGGGATAATTGCTCAACAGCTCGGCAATTCTCCCCGATTCTTCACCGTCACCAATCAAGAGGAGGGACGCTTGGAGACGGCCGACGGCACGGATGACTTGATCAACATTTTTGTAGGTAGAGAGAGCGGATACACAAAGGATTACGGGCTTGGGCAAGTTGAGCTGAATGGGCTTGGCTTGAAAGTTGGCGACGGGATTGGGGGTGTAGACTATGCGGGTGAGATTGGAAGCTATTCTACTGGCCCAAACACGGGCAGAGTCGGAAAGAGCGATAAATAGATCGGGGTGGTGGTGGAGGTTATCGGCGTCATGAAAACCCATACCCGCACGACCGAAAACTACGAGCTTGGCGGGTAGCTTGGCTTGCTGAAGAATTTTTAGCTGGGGAGCGCCGTTGGTAGATACGATAATATCGGGTCCAAACTGTCGGATAGCGGGGAGGGCGGCCCGAGTAAAAGTGCGGACAGAGAAGTCGGCTGGGGATAAATAGAGACGGGCGCGAATTTTGCCGAGCAGTGAGCGGGGTGCGGGAGAGGGCGCAGACTGTAATGGGTAGACTCGCTTAACTTGATAGGATTTGGTTGCTTGGGGGCCGGATTGGATGACTAAGACTTGGTGACTAGTGCTCAGCGCGGAGGCGAGCAAGTCGGTAGAGATTTCACTCCCCCGATCCGTCAAACCCATGGTCATGTGTAGGAAAATTATTTTCATATGATTGTTACTACCATAATTCGAATCATGGTAGTAAAAGCCTTTTGAAATTTTTGATCGGGGTGGTAATGCTGGCGAACAATTCATAGATGAATGAACGGCGAACGAGCGGATCGGGGACAGATGGAGGGCGAGGCAGGGCGAAAACCTCGGGAATGGGGCCGGGAACTGGGAGACCTGTTTCAATCTTAAATTTGCCGCGGTTGAACATGGGCAAGTTGCCTCCCAAGCTGCTTCGCCTGAGATACATCGCATGATGTAAGTGGTTCGTGGTGAGATACCAATCCTGTTGCTTGTAACTGTGCACTACCCTCCCCTGCCCGTCTAGATAAGCTTCGAGCGGGTAATCGCGCTCGACGTGGAGACCAGGGAAATGGGCGCGGTTGATCAGCCGAGTGACCAAATGCCCGCGAGTGCCAAGCAGCCGATACTCCCCGACTGTCTCTCGTTGACGATGGTAAATATCGCCGAGCAAATCGTAGCGGCGGACGGCGATACCGCGCCTGTTTGGGGTGGAAGCTTGGACAATTTCTCGGGCTCCCACTTTGGTGTACACTTCGTCTCCGTCGACCAGCCAAAGCCAGTCGGTCTTGGTTTGAGCAATTTGACGATTGCGCAATTTGGTCAATTCGGCAGGGTGGGAAATGAGATGTGAGGAGAATTTAATTTTGGATGATCGAATGATCTTAATTATTTCCACAGTGCGGTCAGTGCTGCCTGTATCGATGATAAGAAGCTCTTGGACAAAGGGCAGGATAGATTGGATGGCAAACCAAACCCATTGGTCCTCGTTTTTGACGATCATATGAGCGGTAATTTGGGGAGTGGATGCTGGCATAGAGTGATTATAACGGTAAGCGCGAGATTAAGAGACCAACGGGCGCAACCCGGTGTGAGACAACCGATCAAGCAGAGCCGAGATGGCAAGGCAGAGTAGGAAAATACCCAAGCTTAAAGGCAAAGGCTGGGGGAGGAGCCCGGAATAATTAACAAGTTCAATAAAAAAAGTATGAAGACAGTAAATTCCCAAGATGTAGCGGCCCGCCCAGGTAATGATGGCTTCCCAGCGACTGGGCAAACGAAAGTCCCGCTGCCAGATCAAGGAGCACAGGATGAGAGTGATGGTGATAAATTGTACAATGCCGGCGTAGTTTAAGTTGGACGGCTGGGTGAGGGCTTGCAAGGTAATGGTGGCAGTAAGAGCAAAGGCCGCCAGGGTGGGCAAAATACGAACAGAGTGGTGAGATGTGAGCAGCTGACTTTGAAAGTATGCCAGGAGAACTCCCAGCGCGGCATACTTGGCTAGTTCGAGTAACCGAGCGAGAAAGAAGTTGATTTGGATGGGGACATGTTGTAAAAAGACGTGCATCAAACCTGATTGTTCTAAAGCAAGTGAGAGCACTACTAGGCCCAGTAAAATTTTGATTCTGGAACTGCGCCCAAACCGACCCAAGAGTGAGAAGCCGATGAGGAGAATCGCGGAGGCGAGCAGGTAATAGAGTGGTGGGTCAACGGCAGTGCCGGTCAAAAGTTGACGCAAGAGATATTTGGGCGTGAGCAAGTCGGGGTGGAGGAGAAAGCCGACGGCAGACCAAGCGGCAAAGGGCAACAAGACTCGGACTACGCGACGGCGAATAACCCAAAAATTGAGCAAAGGAGCCAGGAAATCGCGACCGAGAAAATAAAAAGTGAAAGCCGCAAAGAGGGGGACGGCATACCAGCCTAGAAAATACCATGGGCTAAAAGGTGCATGGGTGACAAAGCTTTCGACGTGAAGATTGACTACCAAGAAAGCCAAAATCAATTTCACCAAATCAAAGACGAGCAAGCGGGCAGAGGAGTGATTATTCATAGACAGCCAAAATTTGGTAAAGGCGGAGGGAAGACTCACCATAGGGCCGGTCCACGGTCACGAGAGGTGCGGTTTGATAAGCGGGGGCCGACATTTCGCGGTTTAAACAGAGGAAAACTTGACG
>CAZBFT010000072.1:2878-4031 GCA_964491465.1 uncultured Pseudomonadales bacterium | reverse complement strand
ACAGGTCGAGATCCACGACTGAGGAGGTGATGTAGACCCATTGGGATTTGTTGGCTCCCCGCTCGATGTGGTGGCTACCCTCACCGTCAATCCCACCTGGCTGGAGCACTCCTTCGGCGCTGTCGCGGAAAGTAGATTCGTCTTTGGCACCAAAAGTGTCGCCGGCTTTGACTGCCCCGGCGCTGGTTGGGTTTTGGGCCATGCCTCCACCAATTTCGGTGTCACCGGCCAAAAGTAGTTTCTTTTGAGCGACAAAATAACCTGTACCCAGGCCTGCCAAGATTCCGATAATAATCATGATGGGTAAAAGCATGTTCTTCTGGGGTTTGGGTTCCATAATTTTCTCCTCGACTAAGGGCTGACTATTTGATGTTGATTGATCTAAATTGATGGGTTTAAGATTGTCCATATTTCCTCCTCATCGTAACGTCTTTTCCCACTATAACACAACTAGGCTAGGGTTTTGAGTTCGGCCTGGACAAAACTATCAAGATCTCCGGCTAAGACAGCTTCGGCATTACTGGTCTCGTACCCGGTACGCACATCTTTGACCAATTTGTAAGGATGAAGCACGTACGAGCGGATCTGATTGCCAAAACTGGCCAATTTATGAGCACCTTTTTCGGCACCAAGTTCGGCACTCCGCTTGGATTCTTCGATTTCCCAGAGTTTAGCCTTGAGGCGGGCCAGCGCTTTTTGTCGATTACTTTCCTGGTAGCGTTCTTCGGAGCAGACGGTGGTGATGCCGGTCGGCTTATGAATCAACCTTACAGCTGTACTCACTTTGTTCACATTTTGGCCGCCGTGACCGCCGGCGCGGAAAAACTGCCATTCCAGATCTTCATCGCGCACCTCGATTTCGTTATTGTCGTCTTCCACGGCAGGTACAACTTCGACCAAGCTAAAGCTGGTCTGACGCAGCTTATCAGCGTTAAAGGGAGAGAGTCTGACCAGGCGATGAGTACCCTGCTCACGTTTGAGCAAACCGTAGGCGTTTTTGCCCTTGAGACGGACAGTAGCTGATTTGATCCCCGCTTCCTCCCCTCTCACCTCGTCCAGTACTTCATATCCCCAGCCCACCCTTTCGGCGTAGCGCAGGTACATGCGGTAGAGCATCTCGGACCAGTCCATGGCTTCGGTACCCCCGGCTCCT
>CAZBFT010000072.1:0-2868 GCA_964491465.1 uncultured Pseudomonadales bacterium | reverse complement strand
GAGGCCATCGTAGCGGCCGGAGAGGTAAGTAGACATTTCTAGTTTGGCAAGCGCACTTACCGCGATGCCATTGTATTTGTCGATTTCGTCCCCGAGTTCAACGGCAGTAGAAGCGTCGCCGATCGCGCTTTCTACATGGTTAAATGAATCAAGAAGATCGTTAATTTCGGATAGGCGCTGGGATTTTTTTTGCGCATCGGCTGTACCCCAAAAGTCGCCGGCTTCCATTTGGTGGAGGATGTCGGCTTTTTCGGCAATCAATTTATCCAACTTGAGTTTGGATTTGATATCCGCCAAACGGGTGGCAAAGTCTGTCATAGTGAGATTGTACCAGAGATGGGCTAGGCGAGGAGAGATCTGACACGTGCAATGTTTTCGGCGTCGGGACCTGTGCCGTTTAGGCCTGGGACTTCGAGGATCAAGGGGAGGTGGGCTAGCTTGGGGTGGTTGATGATCCGCTTAATCCCCTCATTACCGATAAAGCCATCGCCAATATTTTGGTGCATGTCGCGGCCGCTCCCCAAGGGGGTTTTACTGTCGTTAAGGTGTAAAAGCTCAACTTTGTTTAAGCCAATGTGTTTTTCGATGTCGGTGACCCACATTTCGAGTCCAGCGTCGGTGTTAAAGTTATATCCGGCTTCGAACGCATGGGCAGTATCCAGGCACACTTTGAGTCTCGATGAGTCTATGGCGGTCATAATGTCGTGAAGTTCAGAAAAAGAGCCAATCTTGCCTTGCTGACCCGCCGAGTTTTCGAGGAGGAGGATGGATTCTGGGGGGGTACTAGCAAGTACGGCTTTGATTTCATCGATCACTAGTTCCCGGGAAACTTCCCAGCCCCTACCCTGATGACTACCAATATGTAAGACTACCCCGGCACTCCCGATTGCCGCGCTATTTTGCATATCCATAACAAGGGCTGCGCGCGATTTTGCCCTAGATTCTTCGAGATCAGAAGCCAGGTTGGTTAAGTAAAGCGCGTGGATATAGACGGGCGCCAAGTCCTTTTGTGACACTTCTGCGCGGAATGAGGAGGAGACTGTGGGAGCATAAGGAACACGAGCCCAGGTGCGTGGGCTGCCAGCAAAAATTTGCAGGCAGTTGCCGCCGATTGCGAGTGTGTTGCTGATGGCGTTACCGAGCCCTCCGGCAGTAGAGACGTGGCCGCCAATTCGTCTAGTTATTTTCATATTCTGTCACTACAGTTTTACAGTAGTTGTACTGGATTTTTTCGGCTTGCTCATGAGGCACATCCTTAATTTTTTGTTGGAGATCGGCAATGGCCTTGTTGATGAGAGGTTCAGCGGCCCCGTCGGTCGCGTCGTTGGCCAAATTAGTGACAGCTGCAACCCCGCGGCTGATACTGGTGCCCAAGACAGATTCCAGATTCTGCCAAGAGTTGGTGGGCGGCTTGAGGGTGACACCGCCCGAAATGGGCAGACGGGAAAATTGTGGAGTGAGTCTAGATTGACGATAGTAAACGTAGCCGCCATAGGCGAGACCGGCAATAATCAAAAGAGCCAAGAGACGCTTCATACCCTAATCATACCCTACTCGTAGCGGAGGGCTTCGATAGGACTAAGTTTGGCAGCCTTGCGGGCAGGCCCGCCTGCAGCGCTAGACTAAGTGTGTTGCGCTAACTTTGAGAGTTATTCATATCTTAGTGCCTCGATAGGACTGAGTTTGGCAGCCTTGCGGGCAGGGAATACGCCAAAAACGATACCGGTAGCCAAGGAAACCCCAAAGGCCAACAGGATAGAGTTGGCGGCCGGGGTAGCCGGGAAAAAGCCGCGCAGCGCCAAGGCTCCGAGAACTCCCAAAATGATGCCGATCAAACCACCCAGCGTGGAGAGCACCGCGGATTCGATCAGGAACTGAGTCATAATGTTGGCTGGGGTGGCACCCAAAGCTTTGCGTAAACCAATCTCCCTGGTGCGTTCGGAGACTGCGACCAGCATGATGTTCATGATCCCAATGCCGCCGACCACTAAGCTTATCGCGGCAATGCCGGCGAGGCCGACGGTCAGGGTAGCGAGGACGGTTTGGATGGTTTTGAGGATCTCCGATTGATCGGTCACAGAAAACTCGTCGCTATTTAACCTTTTATCCATCACTATTTTGATGAGGTCTTTGCCTCGTTCGATATCCTTTTTGTTTTGGGCCTGGACCAAAATATAGGAGATTTTTTCGAGTCCTAGGGCACTCCTGGCAGTAGTTATGGGGACGTAAACCGAACTATCAATGTCGGGTCCACCGAAATTGCCGCTGCTTTTGCTTTCGGAAACGCCGATAATTTCAAACTTGATCCGGTTTATGGTGACCATTTGACCCACGGGATTGACCCCCGCGTAGAGCTTGTCGGCGATATTACTACCGATCATGACCACTTTGCGGTTACTGCTGACGTCGCTTTCAGTAAAGAACCTACCCTTTTGGGGTTTGGTGTTGCGCAGCACACTATATTCGGGAGTGGTCGCGATGGTAAAGCCGCTGCGTTTACCTTGATCACTCCGCACCTCGGCACTACCCTCGATCACGGGTGCCACTTCTCCTAGTGGATAACCCGCGCGCTCAAGTGCCGCGACATCAGTAAGGGAAAGTTTGGATGTACTGAGACTTAAGGCAGCAGCTTCTTGATTAAAGCCACCCTCTTCGTTGATTATTTCCCCGGGGCTAACAATGAGTAGGTTGGAGCCCAAAGTCTCAAACTGCTTCTCGATAAAGACGGTCAAACCATTACCAATGCTCGTTAGTAAGATGACGGAGAGAACACCGATGACAACCCCCAGCGTAGTCAAAAATGACCGCAGTTTGTTGCGTAGTACCGAGGTCATGGCGGATTTAAAAAGTATGCTTAACTTCATATTT